>NZ_JANPCM010000512.1:0-11810 GCF_031430955.1 Ferruginibacter sp. | reverse complement strand
TTGTAATTTTTGTAACGGCCTAAAAGTCCCAATCCCTGCTGATCGTAATCTGCGCCACGGTAATTATGGTAATCATCTGTTGATGGATCGCTCAGGGCATCCAAATATGCTTTAGAATTGGCTCCTGCTGTTATTCTTAACTGGTTAAGATATGCACTGCGTTTATTTACTTCTGCAGTATCGTCCAAACCATCCAATCCAACATCCTGGTAAAGCCTGTCATCGGGATTATTGCTGAATGCGTTGGTAACCTGAATTGGATTGCGTGGCACCCTGCCCCAATTAGAATTATCAACAGGTGAAGGTGCATTAGGTGTATTCAACCCGTTTTCGTAAAAACGTTTTCCATCTTTTAAAATATCTTCGGATACATTACCGAGGTTAAAATATAATTTACCGCCAGTGGATGTTTGAGGGTTAGGTCTTTTTTGAGAAGGTACAAAAGGATCCTGCAGCCAAAATTCTACAAACTCAATATTACCGGTTTCAAAATCTGTTTGATCTAAACTACGCATTAAACCACCCCAGCGCTGGTTAGGATTTATTAACTCACCATTAGGGGTAACGTTCACATCATCATAATTATACTGCCCCCGGTTTTTTGGATAATAAGACAAATCGAATGTTTGTAAAAAACTTTCGCCAAATCCAGTGGTTTTTTGAGGAAAAATTTCTTTTTGATATACCTGCCTTACCCGTGGATCGCTCAATTCGACCCTGTCGTTTGCAAGTGGGTTATTGCTTCCTTTATACTGCTGCAATAATTGCTCAATTTGATACCAGGCCAGCTTTGCCCTGTTTTTTCCATAATCAATATTATCGTTTAATGCAGCTTCAGGAAAAAGTATATTACCTAACCTATCTGTTGCACCAAAAGGAGTGGAAGCTAAAGTCCAGATGTTTTGAGGAAACCTTAAATCGATACCCGACTTACTGCTTTCAAAATCATCTATATAAGAAGTGCCTTTTGATCCTTTACCAATTTGTGGTGCATGGCCGGGTTTTAAAACAGCGCCTTCGGCAAATACGTTTACTGATGATGGAGCTGTGGTTTGATAAAAGGGTAATTTATCCAGCAATTTGGTTAACCGGGGTATGTCTTTACGGTAGTTAACATCCAGCCCATACATAGTGTTACGGATAGGATCTTCACCAATATTTGTTTTATTAAAGAAAGGCCTTTCGCCAAGGCGCACCATCGTGCCTCCAAAACTCAATTGTTCTTTAAGGGTATTTTTTGCATTGTAATCAAACCTTAACCCCATATAATTTCGCTGCTGCAGGCCAAAAGATGCATTGTTTTCGTAATTAACCTGCACCGGTATGCCTGAATTAATTACTGCTGAGTTGATGATTTTAATGGTACCTAAATCGTAATTAATATCATAATCAATTCCTTCAATTAAAGTTCTGCCACCGGCACTAACGGTTACCGAGCCACGCGGAATATTGTAGCCAATGGGTATATCGGACGATCCGGAAATTTTTGCTGAACCTTTTAAAACAAACCTGTTTAAATTGGGGAACTGTTGTGCCACTGCTTTAATAGAATCGTACAAAGCATAGAACAAAGTATCTTTTATTGTAGGGGAAGCAGGATTGGTGTAAATGCCCTGCGCTAAATCCCGGCCAAAAGGTTCCAGCACCGGAAACATTATGCGGCTGTATTGTGAGAAAACGGTGTAGCCTTCTACGTAATCAAACACACCATCGGGCTGGGGATCTAATTGGTTATTTAAACGGTCTAAGTTTATTAATGAAATTATGGGGAAGCCCGGGTTTTTATTTCCGAATGGTACATAACGTTTTAAACCAAGGCCTGGCTCCTGGTACAACACATCTAATTTAAAATCGGTTGGTGTTAATGTACCGTAGCCAATTGGATATACGTTTTTCAGCATCAAATCCCAAATGGGCAAGTTTGGCCTTTGAGATGTAGCTTTTAATAATTTTAAAAATAATATTTTTTGGGTGGCAGTGGTACTGTCTGGCGGAAGATCCTGAGAAAATTCTCCGACCTGGAAAATTTTTCCATTGTAAGAATACTGATAAGCAACTGCAAGCACTTCATCGGTTTGCAAAGGCTGGCTTAAAGAAATAAAACCAACTTTTGGATGAAAAGTATATTGTGTAGAATCTAACTTACGTGCAAATGTTTTTTCAAAATCCTGTACGGGTTGAAGCCCCAGGCCTAATAAATTATTATACACCAGTGCAGGGTCTCTGCTTGTAGGGTTAGCAGTTACAGATGAATAAAGTGTATTAGAAAAATTGGTAGGTATGCCGGGGTTAGGATTGCCATCTTCACCTAAATTCATTAATCCCACTACATCCCTTGTATCTGTGGTAGCACCATTTCTATTGGTAACCCAAACTTCCATTCTTAAAATTTGTATGGGAGCAGTTACCGCAGGTAAATTTTGCATTACCTTATTATAATTTGCCCTGAAATACTGAGCGGCCAAAAAGTGTCGGTTCTCTTCATATTCATCGGCCTTTACTTCAAATTGCTGTGATGATGAACCACCCTGTAAATTGGCAGATTGCCGTTGCGATTTTTGATTGGCCAGCACTGTAGTGATAAATAATTTACCAAACTGCAACTGTGTTTTTACACCAAACAATTGCTGGGCACCGGGTATTAATGTACTGCGGCTGGGGAAGGAAACATTACCCAGTTCAAAACGTTTTATTATTTCATCATCGAGGCCGGTATAATCTAATTTCAATTGATTATCCTGTCCAAAATTTGCCAGGGTATTATAACTGATAGGGAATTTTAATTTGCCGCCAATATCTGCATTTACATTTAGCTGCGCCTGCATATCAAAATCAAAACCACCGTTCTTTCTTGCCCTTTCCGGTAAGGTAGGGTTCTTGATATTTTGCCCCTGGTAACCTGCGGTTACATTAACATTGCCCTGCGGTGTAATATTTATTTTACCATTACCAAAAAGGCGGTTAAACAACCCATCGTAAATGGATAATTTAGGTTTTACTTTTCCCCTGTTGAGTATGCTGGTGGTATTGGCCCGTTTTTTAAAATAATCAATTTCCATTTGCCTGCCCCTCATTTGCCAATACTCTTCGGATGAATAAGAAGTAGGTGTACGGTAATATTTGTTACCTATTTTTTCGTAAACGATATAGCGCTTTGTTTTAGCATCGTAAACTATGGAATCTTTAAGGTTGGAGGGATTTTTTAAATCGTAAGTACTGCGCTTTGAATTGGAAACGGCATCTCCTCTTCTGTCCTGAATGGGAAAAACAAGTTTAGTATTACCTTTTGGCGAAGTAGTATCCTGAAAAAATAAAGGAGATTTTAAATTATACGGGTTTGCCGAAACTTTGTTTACAGCAACTATTGCCACTACAACTGACAGTATCCCACAGCAAATTATTTTCGGAAAAATTTTTCTGATAAGCAACATCCAATAAATCAATTAACGTAGAATTCTGTCAAATGGTTTTTAAGGCTTTTTTTAATAAATCTTCTAATTTAGATACAGATGGTTCTGATAGGATAACTTTTTGGATGGCTTGCTCTGCCTGCTGCCTTGATATACCAAGGGCAACTAAGGCATTTAACGCATCTTGCTCCAAACTATTGCTCCAATTGGGTGAAATAGTTTCGTTTAATGATTGTTTACTTAATTTATCTTTTAACTCCAGCACCAAACGTTCTGCAGTTTTTTTTCCTATGCCTTTCACACTCTCCAGCAACTTTACGTTGTTTTGCACAATTGCCCTGCTCACTTCTTCGGGTTTTAATGAGGACAGCATCATCCTTGCAGTAGCTGCTCCAATGCCCGAAACTCCTATCACTAAAAGGAAGATTTCTTTTTCCGCCTTTTCAAAAAAGCCGTACAACACATGCCCATCTTCTTTTACCTGCAAATGTGTAAATAGTTTTCCCTGATCGAGATTTTGAATATGCGAATAGGTATTTAAGCTGATATTTACTTCGTACCCCACACCATTAACATCTACATAAACCTGTGCCGGTGTTTTATCAATAAATTTTCCCTGCAGATATGCGTACATTACTCTGTTACTTGTTAAACGTTATTAAGTTACGGGTTAAGTAATACCACACTTTACTGCAATTTGCACAAACCTTTACTTTTACATAGCGAAAATAGGAATTATTTGTGAGGTTGGTTGTTAAAATAACTGTACCCATTTTTTATGTATTTTTACCCTTAATAATTTTACACATTCAACTTACAAAACAAACCCCTGACTTACATGCAAAAAATTACTGCTTCAATTACCGCCGTTGGTGGTTATGTACCCGATTATAAGCTTACCAATAAGGAATTAGAAACAATGGTGGATACCAACGATGAATGGATAAGAAGCAGAACCGGCGTAGAAGAGAGAAGGATTTTAAAAGGCGAAGGACTGGGCACCAGTGATTTGGCTGTACCTGCCGTTTTAGAATTGTGTAAAAAGCGGGGTATTACACCTGCTGAAATTGATTGTTTGATCTGTGCCACCGTAACACCCGATATGGTTTTTCCTGCTACAGCCAATATTATTTGCGATAAAGCCGGGGCTGTAAATGCATTTGGTTTTGATATTGGCGCAGCCTGCTCAGGTTTTTTATATGCTTTAACAACGGGTGCGGCATTTATTGAGAGTGGCCGCTATAAAAAGGTAGTGGTAGTGGGTGCAGATAAAATGAGCAGCATTATTGATTACAGCGACAGGGCCACCTGCATAATTTTTGGTGACGGTGCCGGAGCTGTTTTATTAGAGGCCAACCATGAAGGTAACGGCGTTTTAGACAGTATTTTAAAAAGTGACGGCAGCGGAAGACAATACCTGCACATGAAAGCGGGTGGCTCTGCAAAGCCTGCAACCGTTGAAACTGTTTTAGCAAAAGAACATTATGTGTACCAGGAAGGCCAGGCAGTTTTTAAATTTGCAGTGAAAGGTATGGCTGATGTTAGTTATGAATTGATGCAACGTAATAATTTAACTGCCGATGATATTGCATGGCTTGTACCACACCAGGCCAACTTAAGAATTATTGATGCTACCGCTAACCGCATGGGCCTGGATAAAGAAAAAGTAATGATCAATATTCAAAAATACGGCAATACCACTGCAGGCACATTACCGCTGTGTTTGTGGGATTGGGAAAAGCAATTGAAAAAAGGGGACAATATTATTTTGGCGGCTTTTGGTGGTGGGTTTACATGGGGGGCAACGTGGTTGAAGTGGGCTTATTAATGTCGCATTTTGTTATAAGAAAGAAGACAAAGCAAGAATGAATATGGCACGCTGAGGAACAGAGATTGCAGAAAAGTAATGAAATAGATCTATTGATTTCCTTTATTTTCTTATGAAAAAATAAGAAGATGAAGTTGAATGAATAACCCTGCCAAGATACAGAGATTGAAGGAAATAAAAATGCCCTTGAAAAAGGGCATTCTATATTTTAAAGTTGATAACTGATTACCATCTGCTACCACCACCGCCACCACGGTTGTTAGAATAACCGCCGCCGCTTCCACCACGACCGCCACCTGAATAACCACCACCGCCACCGGTTCTAGCTTCTCTTTCTTTAGCTACAGAAACAGACATTGCCCTGCCTTCTACTTCTTTGTTGTTAAGGCCAGCCATTGCAGCTTTTCCTTCTTCGTCGCTACTCATTTCTACAAAACCAAAACCACGGCTTCTGCCAGTTTCTCTGTCTGTAATTACTTTAGCAGAAGAAACTTCGCCATACTGAGAAAATAAATCCTGCAATTCTGCATCGGATGTGTTAAAACTTAAATTTGAAACATAAATGTTCATGATAAAAAAATTAAAATAATTAAATAAAATACCTGTGCAGTAAGGAGAAAGCAAACTAATAAAGACGGGAAAACTATTAACTGAGAAGATTAGAAAAAATAGAATCTATCAATGCTGTGAGCTAAATGCGATAAAACACAGTACAAACATAAACTAATTAGCCAATAAAAGTGTTTTTATTTTTAGGAAATGCTTTATCAGCTTAACCATCAGTTGCAATAAAGAAATTGCCTGATACGTTACTATACTAATTACCAGGCCTTAATTTTTATAACTGCTTTCCTTAAAATTATCCATTGGGCAAATAAATTTAATAAAATGGAGCTGCCGGGCAGGTATCTTTATTAACTATATTTGTATTAGCAAATTTAAAACTATGAAAAAAACAATTTTACTTTTATTAATTATCGCTGCATTTTCCAACAATAGCTTTTCGCAGGCAAGATATATTATACGTTTAAAAGATAAAGGTACCAGCCCCTACTCTATCGGCAATCCTTCAGCTTTTCTTACCAGCCGTGCAATTCAACGCAGAACGAGGTATAATATAAATATAGATTCGGCAGATTTACCAGTAACACCAAGGTATGTTGACAGCATTCGCTTAGCAGGTACAGTTACTATTTTAAATACTTCCAAATGGCTGAACCAGGTGGCTATTCAAACCAATGATGCAGCGGCTTTAGCTAAAATAAATACTTTTGCTTTTGTTTTAAGCAGCAGCCAAATTGCAAATATTAAAACAACTATCGACATACCAGTTAATAAACAATTAGATGCTCCCTTTAGCAACGCTTCTCTAAATCCTCCCGTACCTCAAAATGTAACTGCAGATTATTACAGTTACGGCCAATCGTACGGACAGGTACATATACATAATGGAGAATTTTTACACAACCGTGGTTTCAGGGGCGAAGGAATGCAAATGGCTGTGCTTGATGCAGGCTTTTTAAATTATTTAACGCTGCCTACTTTTGACAGTGTAAGAAACAACGGGCAAATTTTAGGCACTTGGGATTTTGTATCTAATAACGCAAGCGTAAATGAAGACCACCAGCATGGCATGAATTGCCTGAGCACTATTGCTGCAAATATGCCCGGTACTTTTGTTGGCACTGCACCTAAAACTGCTTTTTATTTGTACCGAACAGAAGAAGCTGCAACAGAATATCCTATTGAAGAACAAAACTGGGCAGCCGGCGCCGAGAGGGCCGATAGTTTAGGCGTTGACATCTGTTCTGTTTCCTTAGGTTATTCCACTTTTGATAATGCGGCTTACAACCATACTTATGCTGATATGGATGGCAATACCACCATTATTGCAAAGGCTGCTGATATTGCTGCAAAAAAAGGTATGCTGATTGTGGTGGCTGCAGGGAATGAGGGGTCGGGTGCCTGGCATTATATTATTTCGCCTGCAGATGCAGACAGTGTAATGGCTATTGGCGCAGTAAATACCAGCGGAGTTGTTGGTGGCTTTAGCAGTTACGGCCCCAGCAGCGATGGGCAAATAAAACCAAGCGTAGCCGCAGTAGGTGTTGGTGCTGTTGTCGCCAGCAGTGCAACAGGGCAACCTATTTTTGGTAATGGCACTTCTTTCGCCTGCCCTAATATGGCTGGGCTAAGCACCTGTTTATGGCAGGCTTTTCCCGAAGTAAATAATATGAGCATCATTAATACCTTACAGCAATCGGCTAACAGGGCGGCCAACCCTGATAACAGAACAGGCTATGGTATCCCTGATATGAAAAAGGCTTTTGTAATGCTGATAAAACAATTGTACTCCAAGCAAGCTGCTATTACCAACTGCAGTACATCTTTACAATGGAATGCAAAAACAGATTCAGTAATAAGTATTGTAGTGGAAAGAAAACTTACCACAGATGCAGATTATATTGCAGTGAATACAAAAACTTCTACCGGTGCATTTGCTGCCAGAAACTTTACTTATACAGATGACCTGACTACTATTACCAGCACCGTAGTTAAATACCGGCTTAAAATGTTTATTGCTGCCGATACCAGTTTTTATTTAGACTCTGTATCGTTAGCATTTACACCAAAGCCAAATTTTGGCGCTGATAAATCTGTATCGAGATGCAGTGACAGCAGTTTAAATTTAACCAGTTTGTACACTACAACTGGTTTAACTGCTATGTGGACACTAAGCGGAAATGCAGTTGCTAATCCAGCGGCAGTAAATACTCCGGGCACTTATGTTTTAACCGGTGTAAACAATTCCGGCTGTTCCGATACTGCATCAGTTGCTGTAAATTTTATTGCTAAACCTAACCTTGGCGCAGATAAAACTGCAGGCAAATGCCCTGACAGCAGTTTTAATTTAACTACACAATTCACCACCGCAGGTTTAACCACAAACTGGACGATTGGTGGTGCTGCAGTTGCAACACCTTCAGCAGTTACAGCAGCAGGAATTTATCAACTGGTTGTAATTAATTCTTCGGGGTGCAGCGATACGGCATTCCTGACTTTAAATAATACTGCACAACTTTGCCCCCCTGTAATTTTTAAAGACAGCATTACTGCCATTGGCCCCAACCCCGTAACTGATAAACTTAATGTAATCATTACAAAAAAAGATGCGGTAACAATTGAAATCTTTGTGCATACCAACTGGGGACAAAAAATTTACAGTTCAGTAAATCAGCACAGCCCCGGCAAAAAAATATACCAAATACCTATGAGGCAAATGGCCGCAGGTATTTATTATGTAAGCGTATTTGTGAATGATAAAAAAGAATTGGTGAAAAAGATTGTAAAACGTTAGCCATTTTTAAAAACAGCCACAAACATAGAGTCAGCTTTTTTATCGTAACCTTTTAATAATTCCATTTGCAGCAATTGCAGGAGGAGTTTTTCTTTTATAAATTCTGCTACTTCTTCATTTTCTTTTTTAAAAACAGAGCAGGTAATATAAAAAAGTAACCCATCTTTTTGCAGGTATGGAATTACATTGGATACAATTTGTTTTTGCCGTTGTGCATACCCATCAATAATAGCGGGTTTAAAATAAAAAAGATTTTCGGGTGTACGGCTCCAGGTGCCACTGCCAGTGCAGGGTGCATCGCAAATAATCATTTGGTAATTATTTACAGCAGGCGATTTTTCTGTACCCTTTGCTATGATGTCAGGAAATTGAAATCCATCAGTATTTAAATCTCCCAAAAAATAATTATAATCTTTTATACCTGCTTTTGTAAACCGCTGGTGAAGGTTTAGCAAGATAGTAAGCCTTACATCCGACACCGTTAGCAGCACATGCCTTTTTAAAATATCAAATAACAATATTGATTTGCCACCGCTTGCGGCACAGCAATCCCAAACGGTTACCGGCTTTTTTTTATCCACTACAAAATCTTTAAGGTAATTAAATACCTGCTGTGAGTTATAATCCTGTATCACGGCTTCCCTGTCTGCGGCAATTAAACCATCTAATTTTGTGGCGTTGGATAAGGCTATGCAATCTTCATCGATTAATGCCAATGGAATTTTTGCTTTTTGCAATTTATCCACCAGCATATTTTTTTTATGTGGCCTTATCCTTAAAAAAAGTTTAGGCTGCTTTAAAAAAGATTCAGAAAATTTTGAAAAATTTATTCCTGCAGAAAGCTCTTCTTTATAATCAAATATTTTTTGTGCAGGAAAATTAATAAGGTCAATTTTTTCTGCCACCGGTTTGGCAATCCAATCATCCCATTCCGGGTAAAAATAATGTACAATCTCGTTATGAAACTGTTCGCTTAAAAAAAGGCCTTTCAAAATATTAAGGTCATTAATTTCTTCCACTGCCCTGCCCAGCCTGAAGTAACTGTAGCATAAGGAAGCGATGTGCTTTCTGTCGGTAGAGCCAAACTTTTTTTGAGTGGAGAAAAATTTTTTTAAGTAAGCGGAAAATGGTTCTTCGCCATTATATAATTGCAGTATTTTTTTAGCAGTATTTAAATAGGATTGGTAACGCATTTATTGAATTAAGGTTTTCGGATTTAAAATTAACCAACTTAAACTTGTAATGCTATTTATTTTTAAACATCAATTTTAAAAACATGAGCCACAGTTTCAAACTAAAATATATTTACGGCTAACACCATAATTTAAAATCTTAAATTCCACATTTAGATTTTTATAACTCCAGCAAACTTTTTACAGGGTCTTTTCCAAACAATAACAATGCAGGATTTTCCAACAACTCTTTTATTCTCACTAAAAAACTAACCGATTCCCTGCCATCAATAATTCTGTGATCGTAACTTAAAGCCAGGTACATCATTGGTTTTATTACCACCTGCCCGTTAACTGCCATTGGCCGATGCAAAATATTATGCATACCTAAGATAGCCGATTGCGGAATATTAATAATGGGTGTACTCATCATAGAACCAAAAATACCACCGTTGGTTATGGTGAAAGTTCCACCAGTCATTTCTTCTATAGTTAATTTATTATCTTTTGCTTTTGTAGCCAGCTCCACCACTTTCTTTTCAATTTCCGCCATGCTTAAACTTTCTGCATTGCGTATAACGGGCACCACTAAGCCTTTTGGTGCGCTAACAGCAATGGAGATATCGCAGTAGTCGTGATAAATAACATTCTCACCATCAATATAAGCATTAACCGATGGCCATTCCATTAAAGCATAAGTACAGGCTTTGGTAAAAAAACTCATGAAGCCTAAATTAACGCCGTGGCCTTCTTTAAATTTATCTTTGTACTTAGTTCTTATTTCCATTATAGCACTCATGTCCACTTCGTTAAAAGTGGTGAGCATGGCTGTAGTATTTTTAGCTTCTACTAAACGGCGGCTGATAGTTTTACGCAGGTTACTCATTTTCTCCGGCCTGTCGTTGCGGCCAAACATTGTAACACCGGGTTTGCGACCAGGGTTATTTAGTGCTTCCAAAACATCCTGCTTAACAATTTTTCCGTTGGAGCCTGTGGCGGTAACCGTTTTTACATCTACTTTTTTATCTGCAATTATTGCGGCGGCAACGGGGGTTGCTTTGGTATCGTTAGCAGGTTCGTTTAGGGGTTTAGGGTTTAGAGGTTTAGATTCTTGGGCTTTAGCAGCAACCATATCTTTTGCTGGTTCAGCCTTTACTCCTTCAGGTTTTGCGGCATCGGTATCAATACTGCAAACTATATCTCCTATTTTTAAGGTATCGCCTTCTTTAGCAATAGTCTTAATTACACCAGCCTGCTCAGCATTTAATTCAAAAGTAGCTTTCTCACTTTCCAGTTCTGCAATTACTTCGTCACGGTTTGCATACTCACCATCTTTTTTTAACCACTTTACCAGGGTTACTTCGCTTATACTTTCGCCAACAGTGGGAACTTTAATATCAATAGCCATTTATAAACTCTTTTTTAGTAGTGCAAATTTCGGGGAAAATAAATGATTATGGAAATTGATTTCTAGAAATGAAAATGGCAAGAAATCACGGTGAAGAGTGGAGACCGCAGAGAAGGCAATTATTTTTTCAAGTGCAAATAATAATTTTAAAAAATGATAATGCCTTTATTTTAAAAAATTATCAGGGTAAATTTTATGCGCCTAAGTATCCTTTTAAAATTTTGCAACGGGAAGCCGTTCTTAATTTTGTAATGGCTTTATCTTTTATCTGCCTTACTCTTTCACGTGTAAGGTTAAATCTTTCGCCAATATCTTCCAGGCTTAATGCATGGTCTATACCAATACCAAAGAAAAAACGGATCACATCTTTTTGCCTTTCGGAGAGGGTGCTTAACGAACGTTCTATTTCGGTTTTTAAAGAGGCATTCAACACTTCAAAATCGGTACCAATAGCATTGGGGTTTATCATTACATCCATCAGTGTATTATCTTCTCCATCCATTAATGGCTGATCCATACTTACATGCCTGATGCCTGCACCTAATGTTGCCCTTACTTCTTCAATATCCATCTCTAAAAAAGTAGCCAGTTCTTCTGCACTTGGCTCTCTTTCAAACTCCTGCTCCAGTAAAGA
>NZ_JANPCM010000511.1:0-24468 GCF_031430955.1 Ferruginibacter sp. | reverse complement strand
TGCAGTTTCTTCATTTACAGTTCCTGCTGCGATGTGAGCATTTTTTCTGTCTTCTTTTTCCTGTTCTATAAATGGAGTAAGTACAGCTACTGCTTTTTTCATTACCCTTGCACTCTTTACTACCTGGGGTAAAAACATTTTTCCTGCACCAAAGAGATCACCAACCACATTCATACCATCCATCAGCGGGCCTTCAATTACATCCAATGGTTTGGGATATTTGATCCTTGCTTCTTCCGTGTCGGCATCGATATAATCGGTGATACCATTTACAAGCGAATGGGCCAATCTTTTTTCTACCGGTTCATCTCTCCATTTTTCATCTTTAACGATCTCCTTTCCTTTTGCTTTTACCGTTTCTGCAAAAACAATCAATGCTTCCGTAGCTTCATTGTTTTCATTATTGATATTCAGGATAACATCTTCACATAATTTTTTTAATGTAGGTTCAATTTCATCATACACCACCAATTGCCCTGCGTTTACAATACCCATATCCATACCAGCTTTAATGGCATGGTACAAAAACACACTGTGTATCGCTTCCCGTACATGATCGTTTCCTCTAAACGAAAAAGATACATTACTTACACCACCACTCACTTTGGTAAGTGGCATTAGTTTTTTTATTTCCCTGGTAGCTTCAATAAAATCTACGGCATAATTACTGTGCTCTTCAATACCTGTGGCTATTGCAAAAATGTTGGGATCAAAAATAATTTCCTGTGGCGCATAACCTACCTGCTCTGTTAATATTTTATAAGCCCTGTGACAAATTTCTATTTTACGTTCTTTAGTATCCGCTTGCCCCACTTCATCAAATGCCATTACAATAACTGCCGCACCATAACTTTTACAAATAAAAGCCTGCTCAATAAATTTAGCTTCGCCTTCCTTCATCGAAATAGAATTCACAATACATTTTCCCTGTACACATTTTAATCCGGCTTCTATAATTTCAAATTTACTGGAGTCAATCATGATGGGTATCTTGGCAATATCCGGCTCGGCCTGTACCAAATTTAAAAAAGTGGTCATGGCTTCCACACCTTCCAGCATGGCATCATCCATATTAATATCAATTACCTGTGCGCCACTTTCTACCTGCTGACGGGCAACCGATAATGCTTCTTCGTACAGATTATCTTTAATTAACCTTGCAAATTTTTTACTGCCGGTTACGTTGGTACGTTCGCCAACGTTAACAAAATTAGTTTCGGGGCGAATGACCAAAGGCTCTAATCCGCTGAGGCGTAAATATGGTTTGATAGTGTTCATGTTTTGTTTTTTTGTAGCCAACCAATGAAGCTATGTGGAGCTGCATTGGCGACGCTCCGTTCAACAGAATATCGTTATTCAACTTTTACCTAAGCGTAGGTAAAAGCAATCTTGTTTTATTTTTTATTTGGATAAGGAAACCCAATTACCTTTCTTGGTTTAGCTTCCTGTATCAACAATTTTTTTAAATAGTCAAATACTAATTTTATTTCATCATCATGTTTTACTAAATGCTGTTCTATTTTTTCTATTTTATTCCAAAGTTCTTTATTATCAAAAAGCAGTTGTTTCATTTTTGTAAATACCCTTATAATTTGAATATTTACTTCAACCGCTGTATCAGAATTCAACACCGAAGAGAGCATGGCAACGCCTTGTTCGGTAAAAGCAAAGGGTAAATATCTCGTTCCACCTCTGCCTTTCTTTGAGGTCGCAAATTGCGACCTCAAAGAATTCCATTCTTCTTCGGTCAATTCAAACATAAAGTCCGGCGGAAATCTTTGCAATTTTCTTTTAACCGCTTCATTTAGTCTTTTTACTTCCACGCCATACATTTCCGCCAAATCTTTATCCAGCATAACTTTTACGCCACGGATTACGTGTACTTTTTCAATAATTACAGCCTCGGCTATATTGGTTGAAACCTGCTTTGTTGTTGCCATAAACTACTTGTTTTATTTGAGGTCACAATTTGTGACCTCAAATTTATAAAGCACTTTCAATATTGGGTTTTGATATCGCAATCTGCGATATCAAAACTTATTTCTTCTAATCCTAAATTTATTTTGAGATCGCAATTTTTTGCGACCTCAAGTTTACAACGCTTCTTCCATCACCGGCAATTCTCTCGGCTTAAATTTCCGCACTTCGTCTGCAATATGTTTAATATGGTCGGGTGTGGTGCCGCAGCAACCACCCACAATATTCAACCACCCATTAGCAGCCCACTCTTCAATAATATGTGCCGTTTCATGCGGCTGCTCATCATACTCACCAAATGCATTGGGCAAACCTGCATTGGGATAAGCAGATGTGAAACATGCTGCAATTTGCGAAAGCTCTTCAATATGCGGCCTCATTTCCTGTGCGCCTAAGGCGCAATTTAAACCTACACTTAATGGATTGGCATGTGCAACAGAAGTGTAAAAGGCTTCTAAAGTTTGTCCGCTTAATGTTCTGCCACTGGCATCAGTAATCGTTCCACTGATCATGATGGGCAGCTCCGGTAAATTATTTTTTCTAAAGAAATTTTTTGCTGCGTAGATCGCTGCCTTAGCATTGAGCGTATCAAAAATGGTTTCAATTAATAATACATCCACACCACCTTCTACCAAACCTTTTATTTGTTCGGTGTAGGCTGCTGCTACTTCATCAAAAGTTACGGCTCTAAAGCCCGGGTTATTTACATCAGGCGAAAGACTTAATGTTTTATTTAAAGGGCCGATAGCACCGGCTACCCAGGCAACTTTGCCCGATTGTTTTATTGCTTCCCTCGCACATTTTGCACTGGCTACATTCATTTCGTAAGCAATGGATTGCATATCGTAGTCGGCTTGTGCAATTACGGTACTGCTGAAAGTATTGGTTTCAATAATATCGGCACCGGCATCTAAATATTGTTTGTGTATGCCAATGATAATTTCTGGTTGGGTTATACTCAGCAAATCATTATTGCCTTTTACATCGGTATGCCAGTCTTTAAATTGTTCGCCACGGTAATCGGCTTCTTCCAGTTTATGGCGCTGTATCATGGTGCCCATAGCGCCATCAATAATTAATATTTTTTCTTTTAATGCTTTTTCTATTGAATGCATAGTGTTATGGTTTTAAGGCGATGCAAATTGGTATGCCGTACAAGTGAGTGACACAACGATGATGACCATAGCTGAAAAAGTTCACTTCAAAAAAATTAGACTTATAAACGTTGGAAAACTTAGTGGAGTTTTTGGACGTTTATTAGTTCTGTTGTAGGCTGAACAATAAACAAATCTGCCTGTATTTGTAGTGCAAATGTACAGTACAAAAGCCGTAACACAAAATGTTACGGCTTTTCTTTAAGTGATGCTGCCAGCACCAATATTTACACAAGACTTAGTTTTTTAAAAGGATATTTATTTTTTAGGTTTTGGATAGCTGGATCTGGATAATAAACGGGACAATCGATTTTAATTTTTTGTAAAAGTTAACTGGTCATCCTGCAAAGGATTGTCGTCTTTTAACTTAATGACAGTAGCAGTTTTTTGTACAATTTGCCAATCATCATTGATGTCGCTCAATACAGGATCGGTACCAAAATTTATGTTGAACTTGCTGCTGCTTTCGCTCCATGTGCCGGTAACAGTACTGCCTGCTTTGGTGGCAATAACCTGCCCGCCCGAATTGAATGCAAAAGAGTAGCCGCTAAGATTACTGGTTTCGTCTTTTTGATCCCAGTAAAAACTTACCCGCCAGGTGCCGGCAATTGGCGTGGTGTTATTAATGGCCGCCACATCATCGCTTTTGGAGCAGGAAGAAGATTGCAGTGTAGTAAACATTGTTACCAACGCCAGGGCTGCTAAAAGATTAATACTTTTTGTTTTTACTGCGCTTTTCATAATTATAAATTTTACTGTGAATGATTATGCAGTAAAAGTGCAACAACTATGGCTTGCTTAAAACTAATTATTACTGAACAGGTATTTTATTATGCCGAACGGGAAAAAAATCATTTTTCATCGCCAAGCCAGAGCTTAAATTCAGCAGAGCGTTCGGTACTTACAACAGTTTCGTGTTTTGCAGGCGGATTTAATTTTATAAGTACACGGCTTTTGGAGTAAGAAAACATTTCGGCAATGGATTGTATGCTGATGATGTATTGCCGGTTGATGCGGAAAAAAGTTTTAGGGTCAAGCATGGCTTCTAATGCATCGAGATTAAAATCTATTGTAAAGCGGCGGCCTTCTTTAGTGGTTAAAAAATTTATTTTGTCTTCGGTATAAAAAAAGGCCACTTCTTCAATGGTAATTGTTTTAATGTGTTCGCCATAGCGAACCACAAAACGTTTTTTATATTCCGTACCGGCAGTAAATGTTTTTAATAACTGGTTAATATCTATTGCCGGCGTAGCCGTATTTAATTTTTTATATTTTGCAATGGCATTGGCCAGCTCTTCTTTTTTAATAGGTTTTAAAAGATAATCGATACTGTTTACTTTAAATGCCTCAATGGCGTACTGATCGTAAGCGGTTGTAAAAATTACAGGGCACAATATTTCCACTGCTTTAAAAATTTCGAAACTTAAACCATCCGATAACTGAATATCAGAAATAATTAAATCGGGCAACTTATTTGCTGCAAACCATTTTATTGCGGAGGAAATGCTTACAATATTATCAGTTACAGCAGCAGCCGGCTCAATTTCTTTTACCATTTTTTGCAGCCGCTTTGCAGCTGGTTCTTCATCTTCAATAATTAAAATTTTCATTTTATAATTGTTTTAATGCAGGTAATGAAACGGTGAAATATTCTTTTTCGTTATTTACTGCAACAGCATCTTTACTTAAAATATTGTAGCGGTTAATAATATTTTGTAAACCCATGCCTGTGCCCGCTTCTTGTGATAGTTTTGGATTTATATTATTCCGCATTATTAAATGGCTTTTATCTTGTGTAAACAAATCTATAACTAATACTGTTTCTTTTGATACAGCGTTGTGTTTTATGGCGTTTTCTAAAAGCAGCTGTAAAGTAAGTGGTGGAACAAATATTTGTTTTTTTTCTGCTTCGCTTATATTGATATTCAGTTTTAAATTATTACCATATCTTTTTTGCTGCAGGTAAAAATAAGTGTTGAGTAAAGTAATTTCTTCGCCAAGAGAAATAATATCTTTATCACGGTAGTTTACAATATTGCGGAAAAATTCTGAGAGCTGCTCCACATACCCAACTGCATTTTTTGGATTTTCCTCAATGGTAGATATTAAAGTATTAAAACTGTTGAATAAAAAATGCGGATTTATTTGATTACGTAATACCTGGAACTGAAACTGTATTTTTTCGTTCTGTAACTGCTGTAATTTTTTTATATTATTTTCTCTCCACCGCATGTACAAAAACAATAACAATGCACCGGTTGCAGTGCAAAGCAAAATAAACCACCAGGTTTTCCAAAAAGGACTTGATATGGCAAAAGTGTAAGTTGCCTCACTGGCATTTTCAAAATTGTCGTTTAGTGACGATCGTACGTGAAATGTATATTTGCCCGGCCTTAGATTGGGGAACGGGATGCTTTCGTCTTTTGTTGCGATCCATGCTGTATCCCTGCCTTCTAATTTATACTGGTAATGAACCTCATCGGGATTGGTGTAGTAAAGCCCTGTAAAATTAAATGTAAAACCATTTTCGGTATGGTTAAAATGGTGTGCCGCATCTTTATCAATTGTTTGTAAAAATAATTGTATGCCGGTAATAATAGTTGTTGGTTGATGAACAGCTTTTGAAACCGCAGAATACACTACAATGCCATTTACTGTACTTAACAGAATATTTCCTGATGAATCGGTTGTAACACTTTCTAACCCGGTATTTACTTCTGTTATGCCCTGTGCATTGTTTAAGTAAGAAACAGAGCCGGTTGCAGGATTTAAAATATCAATACCCTTTTCGTTTACAATAATAATATTACCGGGTTTATCTGTTTTAATACTGGTAATTTTTAAATCACTTATACCATCTTTAAGCGAATAGTTTTTAAATGTTGTATCATTATAACAATAAATGCCGGCATCTTTTGTGTTAAACCAAATCCTCCCTTTCGCATCTTCAGTAAAAGAATAAATATGATCATCTTTTAACCCATTACTTTTATTAAAATTCAGGAACTTACCATCTTGTAAAACAGTTACGCCTTTTCCATCGGTACCAAACCAAAGCCTGCCCATTTTATCTTTATAAACAGAATGAATATAATTGTTACCAATGTTGGGTATATCGTTGTAATTAGTGAATTTGTAATTGGCTGTAATATTTTTATTTACCTGGGTAAGTTCAAAAATTGTTGCTACACCTTCCAGCCCGCCTGCGCAAATGGTATTGCCTGTGCCAGTAATAGAAAGTATGCTGGCTTTTTTTAGTAAAGGGTTTTCATTAATATTTCTGTAACTGCCGGTAGCAGGATTTAAAACAAAAATACCTTCTCCCATTACACTTATCCAAATGTTGTGAAACATATCCTGGTACAAGCCGGTAATATCTGTTTTAGCGGTTAACTCTTTTATATGGTAATTTTTAGTTTCAATTTTATTACCTGATAAAATATATTTTATCAATCCGCCATCGGTACCTGCCCAAATATTATTTTCATAATCAGAAAGAATGGTGTGAATGGTTGCATACACTGCTTTATCGTATAAGGGCAACAGCGTTAATTTATCTGCAAAAGAACAAATTAATTCGGCAGCACCTGCCATCCATATATTACCTTCATTATCGCTTAATAAATTGCTGATATTATTTTTATCATTTGCCGGGGCAAATACATTTTTTACTGGCTTAGCTGTATCGGATAATTTAAATAAACTATTTTCCTGGGTGGCAATCCATAAATTATTTGGTGTGGCAAGTATGGAGTTTATCTGCCCGTAATTCCAATTGCTGGCAGCAGTGGGAACAGTAATTTGTTTGGTGGTGTGGTTATACAGGCAAAAACCTTTTTCCTGCATGCCAATCCAAAAAGTATTATTACCCGCCGGTGTAATTGCAGTAATGTAATAATCGGGTAACCCATTTTTTGGGCCAATTATTTCTACTGTTTTTTTTGCGCCATTAACTCTGCAAATATTTATGCCCTGATCGGTAGCGGCAAGTACATCACCATTATCTGTAAGTGCCAAAGCATGCACATATTTATCGCTTAAACCTTCGGCTTCATTTATTAAATACAAATGACTGTTGCTGAAATAATAAATGCCTTCGCCATTGGTAGCAAACCAAATATTATTTTGCTTATCCTGTAAAAAAGCGGTGATGGCAACTTTTGGAGTTCCTTCTTCGGGCTCAAAATATTGCAATTGATTATTTATTTTTTTTGCAATTTTTCCATTTTTAAACCCTGCCCAAATTTGTTTTTTATTATCTTCAAAAACTGCGGTAACGGTATCTTTTGCTGCTGCTGCAAAATTTATTTTATCAAATTTTTTTCCATCAAATGTATATAAACCATTAGTAGTGCCTGCATAAATAAACCCTTCGGCGGTTTTATATAAAGTATTTATTTTAAAAAGCTGGTTATCTTCTAACAGTTTAAATGATTTATACCCAAATACCTGCGCTGTACTATTTTGTACCCATGTAAAAACCACAATAAAAATTGTTAATCTTTTAAGCAGTAGCATTATAAGCCGGGTTATTTTTTTACTAAATCTGCTTTTACTTCTACCTTAATTTCCGAAGCCAGGTTTTCATGCACCACTTTAGGAATGGGGATATTATGATCGGCCAGTAAAACAGTAAAATTTGATTTAATGCTGATGTTGGAATTTTTTATGATAAGTTCAGTTTTAATAATACGTTCCTGCACCACACCATGTATAGTCAAGTTGCCTTTTGTACGGATAGAATACACGCCATCTTTTGTAAAATCTATATCCTCAATTATTTTACCTTCAAAAGATGCCGCAGGATATTTGTTGCTCTCTAAATAATTTTCATTAAAATGTTCCTGCTGCAGCGGACTGTTGAAACCTTTAAAAGATTTTACACTTACCCTGAAAGCGAATTGTTTTTTTTCTGGAATTATTATCCCTTTAAGTTCGTTACTCATGGCTTTAATTAATTCAAGCGAAGCGTCTGAACGGAAGGCGATGCTTCCTGTATTTACTTTATATTCCGGCAGCTGATCATTTGTATAAAATGACAGCAGTAATAAAACGGGAAAAAATATGGCAAGCTTTTTAAGCATGATGTAATTTATACAATACTTTGCTATGGAGCTGTTAGACTCTTTTTATACTAGCGGTTTTTGCCAATAGTAAATACCCGGGAAATATTGAAGCCAAAAAATATATCGCCTTTTTCCCAAAGGCCAGTTGTTTCTGTAATAAAAGTACGTTCACTCATACCCTGGGAGTTGGTAAAGTGTAACTGAAATACGTGGCCGCCGGTTTCAATATCAAAACCTACCGACAGCGAATTGGTGGTATTTAATAATTTATAATCGGGCAACTGGTAATAATATTCAAAATTTAAACTTACACGTTTACTTAATTTTTGGCGTCCGCCAATTCCAATAGCAATTAAATCATTAGGCTCGGTGGCTAACTGCACTAAGTTGCGGTGCGTATAAGTTGGCATCAGTTGTAAAGAAGTACTTTCGGAAAATTTGCGGCCAATAATTAATTGGTGTGTAAAAAAAAGCCGTGATGAAAAATAATTTGTTCTGGAGGTGTCTTCAAACCGTATTGTTTTTAGTGCAATGGTAGGTACATAGCTTAAAGTAATGGGCATATTCCGTTTACCTTTCGATTGCCTTAATATTTTTACTTTAAAAAATGCATCATAAGTTTTTTGATACGTACTGCGGCCAATGCCCACCATTAAATAATTGGTAATGCCATAATCAAATCCCATACGCATGGTGGCATTATCCAGGCCAAATAATTCGTAGCCGCCGCCATTTACTTTTCCAAAACGGTGAGAAATTTTTACGTCTAAAACCCTTTTACCTACATTTTCAATTGTATGCCCGTTTATCAGTCTTGTAGTTTTAAAAGTTGCTGTAGTATAATCTGTGGTGCTTTCCGTTTCGCTTTCCAGCATTTTCATAATATCTGTTGTATCCTGTGCTGCCGCTTTATTCATTAGCAAAGAAAAAAGGGTACCAACACAAAATAATTTTTTTAAAAACGGCATAAATAATTTTTAAAAGTGGTTACATTTTTTGATCGAGGTTACAGTTTACCGTTATTTCAATACTCTCCGAAATATTATTTTTTACAGCGCCGGGAATTGAAATATTATAATCGGCAAGTTTTGCCATAAATTTTGATGCCGCAGTTATTTTTCCTCCTTTAACAGTAATGGTACCGGGTGCTGTAATATTTTTTGTAATACCATGCATGGTAAGATCGCCTTTTACAGATACGGTATGGTTACCATCTTTTGTAAAATCTATTTTGCTTATATCGCCTACAATGCCTTTAAAAGTTGCCTTAGGAAATTTAGAACTCTCTATATAATTCTCATTAAAATGTTCTTCCATTAATGCTTTGGCAAAGTGAAAGCCTTTAGTTAATAAAGAAAATTGTAAATCGCCTGTTTGGGTATTCAGCACACATAACACCTGGTTATTATCTGCTTTAATATCTTCCATTTTTGTAGTGGAGAAAAAAGATACCAAACCATTTTTTGTAAATACTTTTTGTGCATTGGCTGCGGAGTTAAAAAATAGTACTGCTGCAACTGCAAAAATAAAACGTTTCATACTTTCAATTTATTTAATAGTTATTTTAATTATTTAATGCTCCTGCATCAAGCCATTTTTTTATTTTGGCCAGATTACAGGTACTCATTTTAGCAGCATTTTTTGGCATGGGCGAGTAATTGGTTGAATGCGAAACCGCACCCCACAATCTTCCGTTAGTGGCCTGCACTTTTACATCTGCATAAGCATCTAATTTTATACCGGCAGATGGTGTGTTGCCACCATGGCATGTAATGCAATTTGAACTTAGTATAGGTACAACCGAACGGCTGTAAGTAACATTGGCAGTATCGCAAACTGTATCAGGGTACAAAACTTCTTCTTTATCGTAATAACAACCCGTTGTTGAAACCAATAATAACAACAGACCAATTACTGTAATAGTAATTATATTTTTTGTTGCAGTAAACAAAAGTTGTTTCATTATTGTTTTGCCTGTTTAGTTATTTAAAGCCCCGGCTGCCACCCATTTTTTTATTTGCGTAATCTGGCAATCAGTTAATTTGTTTGCATCTTTTGGCATTGCCGAATATCCTGCACTATGCGCTACCGCACCCACTAATCTTCCGTTTAATGCCTGCACTTTTACGGCGTTGTAATTACTTAAATCTATATTGCCCGATGGCACAGTGCCGCTGTGGCAACCTGTGCAAAAAGTATTAATTATTACACTAACGTTGGCCGAATATTTAAATTGGTTACTGTCGCAGGAAGTGTTGCAGTTAACGGTATTTTTTGCCCCCTCATTTATCCATTTTGCAATTACTGCTTTTTGTGCAATGGTTAAATCTGCATTGGGTGGTTGTGGCATTTTATCTTTACCTGTTTCAAATAATACCCTGTAAATTTTACTGTTATCTGCACTTCCCGGCACAATGTCTTTTTTAAGAATGTTTGCATAGCTGTCTAAAATAATATCTTTTGTATGAGTAGCAGCATCATGACAACCCGATTTTGCACAGTTGCTTTGAAATAAGGGTAAAATTTCACTTTCAAAACACACCCCATTATTTGCAACAGGACCTGGCAGCGGTGCAGTATTTACAATAAGTGCCGGTACTTCGTGTTTGCAGGAGTTAAATGCAAAAAACAGCACAGTAAATGATAAAGAAATAAAGATGATTTTTTTCATTGCCTGTTTATTCTTTAATTATATAACATCTTTTAAAATTTACATCCCCCGGAATTCCAAGATCAGCCTCAAATAAATAACCATCGCAAATACCTTTTAGCAGTATATTATTTCCTGCAACAATATTGCTGTCAACTTTTCCTTCCATCTCACAATTAATAAAAGCACCATCCGTATTGGTTTTTAATTTTATTACTGTCTGTTGCAGCTGATTTTTATTTACCTCATTTATTATCCCGCTAACTTGTATTACTTTATGATTGCTTTCGTCACCAATATACTTATTTTTAGCAAGAGAAGAATCTGTTACAAATGTTTGGTGTAAATCAACTGCCGAAATTTTGGAAGCAGGTGCAGCATCTTCTATACTAAAATGTTTTTTATTATACATTTTGTAGCCAATAACCGAGGCTGCTAACACTACTCCCGCAATTGCAAGAAGGATTATTTTTTTTGTTTTTGCCGGCATAAATTTGTCTGTCGTTAAAATTAAAGATAGGTTGCCTGTAAACAGTTACAATTTTACCCAACGGGTATTTATTGCTACTGAACGGGAATAATAAGCGCTTAGTTGCTTGAAGTAATATAGTTCTCTACCGGAATGCGGTTGCTGATACTTTTTGCCAGCGTCATTTCATCGGCATATTCCAGTTCGCCGCCAAAGGCAATGCCACGGGCAATGGTAGTGATTTTTACAGGGAAAGATTTTAATTTTTTACCAATATAATAAATGGTAGTATCGCCTTGTATATTAGGATTGAGTGCAAAAATTATTTCTGTGATTTCTCCTTCTGCAATACGGTTAATCAATGATTCAATTTGCAATTGCTCAGGCCCCACGCCATCCAATGGAGAAATTATACCACCTAAAACATGGTACACGCCATTAAATTGCTGGGTGCTTTCAATTGCAATTACATCACGTATATTTTCTACCACGCAAATCATTTCCTGCTTGCGCAGGTTATTGCTGCAAATATTGCATAAAGATTTATCAGAAATATTATGGCAGCGGCTGCAGAATTTTATTTCGCTTCTTAAAGTTGCTACCGCACTGCTGAAATTATTTACATCATGCACATCCTGTTTAATAAGATGCAATACCAAACGCAGTGCAGTCTTTTTTCCTATGCCGGGTAGTTTGGCAAATTCGTTAACCGCATTTTCTAAAAGAGAAGAAGAAAAAATCATTGTGTAAAGATAAGGAGCCCCTCCTAAATCCTCCCCGAAAGGGAGGACTTTATATAGAATAATAATTTGAGCCTGGTGCTTATTTCAGAATGCTGAAAACTTTAATTCTCCAAGTCTCTGGTTCAGGGGGAGATTTGGAGGGGGCTGTTATAAATTGATCTCACTTTCATTATCCCAATTTTCCCTGATGGATATTTTTTTAGGAATAGTAATTACTTTTTCGGGTTGAATTTTTTTGGAATAATTGCCGGGATCCCACAGGCCATTATTATTATCATCGTATAAAATTCTTATTTCGTACTCACCGGGATTAAACAGTTTGTTCCGCCATTCTTTTGCAGTTAAGGCAAAACTTGCTTTCACCTCGTCGGTTTGTACAAATTGTAACACCGGGTGTTTGGTAAAATCGATATTATTAAAACGCAATACTACATTACCATAATCACTTTCTTTTTTACTTTTAAAACGAAGCGTATCTGTTTTGGTAATGGTGCTGTCGGTTTTATCGGTCACTGCATCTTTTTGAATAATTAACCTGTAATCAAAACCCTCAGCCCATTTAGTAAAAAGTTTTAGTTTATTACTGTCGGCTAAAAACGAAACGCCGGTAACCGCAACATAATTGGTATCCGTTAAAATAATTTTTGTACTGTCGAAATTTTTTATGGGGTTATTAAATTCTATTGTAAGGCTGTCTTTTAAATCTTGCTTTGCACCGGAAGCTGCTAAAGTATAGCGTAATTTTTTTTGTGCTGCAGTTTTTGGTTTTGCTGTTGTGGTTGCAGGAAGTTTGCTGGTTTTTTCTTCGGCATAAGCAAATAAATTTACCGGGGAGGAGCTGTCGCTAACCGTAATAGCAGCGTTATTAAATGCAAATATTTCTGTTTTAGAATTATAAGTTTTACCACCATCGCCATCTTTTAATGCATAAATATTATAATTGCCTGCAGGTAAATTAGTAAAAGTAAAACTGCCATCGCCTTTTACATTAGCAATGTAATTAGGTTTTATTTGTTGTACAGACGAATCGTTGGCATTACGGTACAGCATTACAATTAATGTGCTGTCGGGTTTACCTGTTTCTGCAAGCTCCACTTTGCCCGACACTGTTAGTGAATCAATGAAATTACCGGTTGAAAAAACATACGTAAAATCTTTAAAAATATTTCCTTCATTTACATCTTTAATTATATTGCCAAAATTTATTGAATAGGTAGTGTTGGCTAATAAAGTATCTTTTAGTTTTACAGATATGGTTTTTAATTTGCTCCTGAATTCGGGATTAACTTTTGGATAAGGCGATACCAGTACATTGGCCTGCACATCCTGCAGCTCATCAATATATTCATCAAAAGTAAAAGTGATTTTATTGCCGGTAAAATTGGTGCTTAATAATTTAGGGTCGGCAGATAATAATCTCGGCGGCAGCGAATCTTTGAGGCCGCCCGATATAGAACCTATTTGTGCACAACCGTTACTGCCAATAATTATGATTGCACCAAATGAAAAAATAAGAATGAAATATAAAAGGTAAGATAGCCTCATTAAAATATTTTGAAATGCAAACTTAATCTCTTTGATAATAAGAGTAGACGTAAAATGAGTATTTAAAATTTATTTAGCTTTTTGGGATTTTGCCAGGTATTAAATACTGCGACTATTTCAATATGACTTCTTTTATTTTTATAAATGACCAGATTTCTTTTATAAAATGTATATTTTCTTAAACCTTTATGTTTATTCAGATATGGAAAAATAGTTGGTTGTAATGAAAGAAGGTTTAAAAAAGCGGCCCATTTTACATGAAAATTTTGCAATGTAGGTTTACCAAATCTGTACAATATCCAATCATAAGCATCATCCAAATCCTTTAATGCTTGCGGGGTAATAATAATGGGTTTAGGAGAGACCATATTTTTTTGTAAGCTGCGCCATAGCTTTTTTTGAAGAAATACCTTTACCTTCTTTTAATTCTTTAAGCCCGGTTTCTATTTTTACTTTTTGCGAATGAGTTAAATTAATCCAGCTTATGCCGTTAATTTTTTCTTCTTTCACAAGTGCATGTAACTTGTACAGCTCTTTTACCATACTTTCCGGAGCTTTATTTATTTCTTCAATCAGCTTTTTTCTTATTGCTGTCATATTAAAAGTTATAGATTCAAATATACAAAATGTTGAGTTGTTTTTAATATTCTTCTTCCTCCTCCAAATCATGCAGCGCCATCGCAAGCTGGTTATCTTTTACAAAATTGCACCAATGGCAATCTTCTTTTCCGCAGCCGGTGTAAAAATCACGGTGTTGTATTTTATCCCAAACCTGTGTTAGCTGTTGCTTTACGGTTTCAATATCCTGTGGGGCAATTACAATTTTTTCTTTACGGTATTCTTTTTTCTTGTCGGGTTCTACAAAATCAAATTCAGTACTTATGACTTTCCAATCTTTTTGATCATAATTATCCACCAGTATTTTATAAAAAACTGCCTGCCTCCAGTAATCGCCGCCGTTAGGTTCTTTATCGTTAGGGGCTTTTAATTTAGGAATAGCTTTATCAATATCGCCGCTTTTATAATCTACCACGTTTACATTTTTACCTTCAAACTCCAGCTTATCTAATTTGCCTTTTAGCGGCACACTGTTTACCACTACGCCACGGATATTCCTTTCTACAGCCACTACTTTATTCCAGCTGTTGATATATTTATCGTAATAATTTCGCAATACTTCATCACCGTATTCTATTCGTCTTTCAAAAGCTTCTTTAGTAAAATTTTCTCTGTGCCGGTTGATGTACCATTTAAAATCTGCAATCATTTCTTCTTTTGACGGAAATTTCTCCTGTTTACCATCCTGCATTTTTCTAAACAATTTTTCCAATGCATAATGTATGGCGCTGCCAAATTCTGTTGCTTCGCTTTTGCCGCTGGGTATGCGAATTAAATTTTGATAATAAAATTGCAGCGGACATTTTAAATAATTATTCAACGCCGTTACATTCATCACAAATTTATCCAGCAAGGCAGTTATAAAATCCTCTTCCGCTTCCTCAATTTCAGGAGCCTGTGCATTAAATTGCAGTAATTCAAAAGCCACCATTTCTTCAACAGATATATTTACTTTTTCAATTGTAATTTCATGCTGTTCTAAAATTTCTGCAATAAACATAGAAGGTTCTATTTCTTTTCCATCATTTTTAAATTTTGCATAAGAAATAAATAAATGTTGCTCTGCCCTGGTAAGTGCAACATAAAATAAACGCCTCAATTCTTCCTCGTCCGATGAAACGGGCTGTGAAGAAAACATGGTATCCGGAAATTTATAGCCGCCGCCGGGTTTACGTTTCTTTTCCCAGCTGGATGCATTTACACCAGCAAAAAAAACATACTCAAACTCCAAACCTTTACTGCCATGTGCAGTAAGCAGGTTAACAGCTTTATCACTTCCTGCCACCTGAACCATGGGCAGTGGCAGGTTTTCTTTTTCCATTAGCTCTATAATGGAAATAAATCCTTCTAAACCCATTAACGGATTGCGGCTGGTTTCATCTTTTATAAAATCGAACAGTGCTGTAAGCAATTGCATTAAAGCAATTTTTTCATTGCTCTTCATTACATAAGGCAAAACACCTGCATGCTGAATAATATTGGCAAAAAGTTGCTGCATTGTAACATTGCTTACATCTGCAATTAACTGCTCAATAATTTTACTTACTGTTTTTAAGTTTTCATTTATGCCGGTATCAAATAAATCTTTAGCCGGCGTGTTGGCTTTATCAAATAATAATTTACGTATGGAGGTAGCTTCGCTGTTATATCTTTTTTGATTTACTTCTACTGTAAGTTTTGCAATTTCTATTGGAGGAATAGTATAAAAATCATAATGCAAAATTTCAAAAAGCATTTCATCACCGCCATAGGGAATATCATGCTCGGCATTTAAATAGCGCAGTATTTGAAGCAATTTTTTTACAAAAGCATTTTCTAAAATGTTTACACTGCGTTTGCTGTAAACAGGAATTCCTTTTAACCGAAAATATTTTGCCACCTCTTCGCCATATTTATTTTCTTTATAGATGACGGCAATTTTACCCGGCTCCACTTTTTGATTTACTAAACTGAAAACCTGGTTGGTAATGCCTGCCATTTCTTCTTTAACTGAATTGTATTCGTTAATTACCGGTTGGTTTTTTAATTCTTTTATTTTTATGTTAGAAGAAATTAATTCTTTGCTTAACCCATCTATTTTTTTAACTAACCGTTCTTCATTTTTGTTGATGAGTGTTTTAGAAATATCCAGAATTGGTTGTGTGCTGCGGTAATTATTGGTAAGTACAACGGTTAATAATTCTTTGGTGTAAGCATTGGCAAAGCCCAGCATGTTCTCCACATTCGCTCCCTGAAAACGGTAAATACTCTGGTCATCATCACCCACAACAAAAACATTGGGCTTATCCCAGTAACTGATCAAAAGCTGCACCAGCCTGTTTTGTATACCGCTGGTATCCTGGTATTCATCTACTAAAATGTATTGAAATTTTTCCTGGTAATTAGAAAGTACATTGGCATTTTCTTCAAAAACTTTTATTACCCAGTTGATCATGTCATCAAAATCGTAGCGGTTTTTTTTACGCATCAGGTTTTGATAATTATCAAATTCATTTACAGCTGCTCTCAGTTTTTCAACTTTTTCTTTTTCTTCTTCAATTTTATCAATACGTACATCGCCTTTTTTAAAATCTTTTACGGCACGTTTGGCAATGTATTCATCACGGTGGGGTAAATCGGCAATGTACTCGTCAATTTTTTGGTTGATAAAAATTGGAGCCCAGCCTTCCCGTTTCATGGCACTAAACAAATTTTTAAGATTATTTATTTCGTAATACACATCGCCACGGTATCTTTTTAATAAATGATTTTTGGGAAAAGAATCAATAAGCGTTTTAAAAAGCTGGATGCTTTCCAATTCCGAAACGGCGTCCAACGATGTTTTTTCGAAAAGTGATAAATTATCCTGTATCACATCATTACAAAAAGCATGAAAGGTATAGATGTTTACTTTGTAGGCATCGGCGCCAATAAATTGCACTAATCTTTTACGCATGGCAATAGTACCTGCATCGGTGTAAGTAAGGCATAAAATATTTTCTGGCAGTACATCGGTATCCAATAAAATTTTTCCAATACGTGCTGCTAATATTTGCGTTTTGCCTGTGCCCGGTCCGGCAATAACCATTACAGGGCCTTCAATGGTATCTACAGCTTTGCGCTGCTGTTCATTTAGTTTTTTATATTCTTCTGTAAATTTATTTTGTAAGATGTTGCGGTAGTTCATCATGCATCAAAGATAAACCCCAAACCCCTAAAGGGGCTTTAAGCAGTAAAATATTTTAAACTGTTCTTATTTAAACAAAGCGAATGCTTTTATGTTATAAGAATAAAGAAAAAAATAGTAAAAAATGAGCAAAGTGTACTCACTAAAAACCATTCAGCAATTACCTATAACATTAGAGCAGGCCTGGGATTTTTTCAGCAGCCCGGCCAACTTAAAAGAAATTACACCGGACAACCTGGGGTTCAATATTGTTTCTAAACATCATGGCGAAAAAATGTACCCCGGGCAAATAATTGAATATACCGTTAAACCCGTTTTAGGTTTACCACTTTACTGGATGACAGAAATAACACATGTTGAAGATAAAAAATATTTTGTGGATGAACAGCGCTTTGGGCCTTACAGCATGTGGCACCACCAGCATCATTTTAAAGCTACACCAAAAGGTGTGGAGATGACCGATATTGTACATTATAAATTGCCCTTTTGGTTTTTGGGAGATATTGCTAATATATTATTTGTTAAGCAGCAACTGAAAACTATTTTTGATTACCGCTTTAAAATTGTAGAAAAAAAATTCGGGGCAGGTTAAAAATAAAATTAACAAAAACAATTGTTATTAATCGGTATCATTATTGCAGTGTAGCTATATCTTAGCAATATATTGTATCCCGAATGAAGTATACTGTTCAACTTTTTATAATATTCTTTTTTACGGGTACTACTTTAGTGTATGCCCAAAAAAATCAGAAAATTTTAAAAGATACTGCAGTAAAGCACAAAACGCCACTCATCAGTACTGCTTATTACAGAGATACAACATTGGTGCTTATCCCATTCGATTATAAACAATCTGCATTGTACCTGCCGCATACTTACGAGGTAATAGACAGTGTTGCTACAATGTTGTTGAAAAAAAATGACGTCACCCTTTCAATTGATGGCTATGCACACCCCGATGAAGGCAACGATACAATTTGTAAATATTTAGCTTTGAACAGGGCTTTGTTTGTTAGAGATTATGTATTAGGCCGTGGTATCGACAGCAGCCGTATAATTTTAGTTAGAGGATTGAGTAAAACAAAATCGGTAAACAGTGATATTGATAAGGACGGACATACCCGTAACTGCAAAGCAGAGCTGCGGTTGAATTTTCCGATACCTCCCGAAATTTTAAGAAAGGCAGACAGGGACGAAGATGGTGTTGTTGATATTGAAGATAGTTGCCCCGATGATTATGGCTACAAAGAAAATAATGGTTGTAAAGATTCCAACACAATTGTAATCCCTTTCGAAAATCAGCAATCATCCTTATCGCCATTTACTTACAGAGCATTAGACAGTGTGGTGACGGTGCTAAAAGAAAATGCCGCTTACACCGTAGCCATTGAAGGGCATGCTTACAAAACAGAAGGTATAACAGCAGTGTGCCAAAGGCTATCAATGGAAAGAGCTTCTATTGTAAAAAATTATTTACTCTCCCGTAACATTTCTAACAAACGTATTGTTACAATTAAAAGTGCCGGCATTAACCGGCCTTACAATGCCGGTAAAAACCCCAGAGAGATTGCTGCAAACTCCCGTGCTGAAATTTTACTTAAAAAATAAATGTACTTATTTTATCCCTGCTCTTTTTTTCAATTCAGCAACAGGCATTACCATCAATCTTCCAATGGGTTTATTATTACGGTAAGTAATTACTTTCATAGCCACTGCATCTTTAGGAACTGTTAATGGTATTGTATATGCAGGGTAAAAATTATCCGGAAAAGAATTATCAAAACTGTAATGGATATTTAAACCTTCCACTTCGGTACTAAGTGTAACCACAACGTCCGAATCTTTTTTACGTACATCAAAAATGGCATCATACATACTGGGTGCATATTTTATAGCAGCAGCATCAAATCTTTCCATTTGATTTTCTACACGGCTTACAAAATTGTTCCAGTTCCTGTTTTCTTTGGGGCTCCACAAAACTTCTGCAATAGCAAAAGCCCTGGGCCATGTCATGTATTGCAAATGACGCACATTATACACCTGCTCCGTCCATAAATTTGCCTGGCCGCCTTTAATTAATTTTGCATTGGTGCCTTCGGGTACCGGCTCAAACTGGTAGGCTTTTTTTAATCGCAGGGTGGAGTAAACCGGAGGTTCAATTACACCATCACCCTGCATATAATCAATGTAAGCAAAATCGGTAGGGCTCATTACAACCTCATGTCCCATTTTAGCAGCTTCAATTCCACCCTTCATACCACGCCAGCTCATAACGGCAGCATTAGGCGCTAAACCTCCCTGCAAAATTTCATCCCATCCAATCATTTTTTTTCCTTTAGATGCAATTATTTTTTCTACACGTTTTACAAAATAACTTTGGACTTCATCCAGGTTTTTTAAATTTTCTTTTTTCATTAATGCTTTTATCTGTGCACTTTTCTCCCAAAAATTACGGGCTGTTTCATCGCCACCCATGTGTATGTATGCAAAAGGAAACAATTGCGCCACTTCGGTAAAAACTTTATCAATAAAATCAAATACTTTTTCGTTGGCGGGGCAAAGTGTATTATCGAGTGTACCATAAAAATGCTGGCCGCCGCCGGGCCAAATCATAAACTGTTCGCCGGAGTTAACGCTGTATGTTCCGGGTGTGCAGGTTAAATCCGGGTAGGCTGCAATAGCCGCTAAACTATGCCCGGGTATATCAATTTCGGGCAGAATATTTATAAATTTTTCTTTGGCGTATTGCACCAATTCTTTAATGTCTTCCTGCGTATAAAATCCGCCGTATGTTTTAGGTTCGTTTGGCTCTGGTTTAGAAAATCTGCCGAAGGTTCCGGTTTTATCTACCCGCCATGCGCCTACTTCGGTTAGTTTAGGTAAACTTTTTATTTGTATGCGCCAGCCCTGGTCGTCAGTTAAATGCAGGTGCAGTAAATTAAATTTATACTTTGCCATTTGGTTGATATAATCCTTCACCTGCGCTACTGTAAAAAAATGGCGTGATACATCCAGCATTAAACCTCTCCACCCAAAACGTGGTGCGTCCTCGATCGTAACAAAAGGAATTGCCCATGCATCTGACAATTTATTATTTTGATTGCTTGCAATTTGTGCCGGTAATAATTGTAATAAAGTTTGCACTCCATAAAAAATGCCTGCAGGTGCTGAGGCCGAAATAATAACACCATTGGCGGCTACCTGTAAACGGTAGCCCTCTGCCGAAATTGATTTATCAGCCGAGAGGTTTAAAAAAAATGAATTCGCTACGGCGGTATTACCTTCTGTTACAGCCACAGCATTACCGGCGGTAGTAAGCTGTTTTGCTAATGAACCCGCTATCTTTTTTAGTTCTTCATTTTTTGTAAAGATGATGGACAAATTACTGGGTAAAATAAAATTTCCATCTCCTGCAATTAATGAAACAGGTTTTGGCACAAGTATATTTTGCAGATTAGCAGCAGTGTTTTGTGCAGCTGCAATGGTATTTATAAAGATCAGCAGACTGAACAGTAATTTATTTTTCATACTTAAATTTATTTGTAACACAAGTTAATTATTTGAAACTAACCGCAAATAAAAAAGGCTGACAAGTTTTCCTTATCAGCCTGTATTAATTTTTTATGCAGCAATTATCCCGGCATACGCCCAATATATTTTTCAATTTGTTTTATTTGATCAACAATTTGCGGTGTGGTGGGTTTAAAACTTTTTGCTTTTCTAAAAAAATCTTTTGCCGCCCTGAATTCTCTTTTGTTCATCATAATAGAACATAATTGTAAATAAGCTGCGGCGTTATTTTCATTATCCGGCAAACCGGCACGGATGGCCTGGCGGATATAACTTTCGCCCTGCTTCATGTCGCCTTTTTGTATGCACAGCATACCCAGTTGTAATTTGTTGGGGCCTTCGGTTTGCTTGGTCATGGTACCGCCAAGAGAAAGGCTTTTTTTCATCAGTGTTTCTGCGCCATCATAATCTTGCCCAACCATAGCCAAATTACTTTTAACCGCATAATATTGAGAACGCACCGGCTTTATCAGCAACTGCGGAAACCAAATAGTATCCAGCACTTTTTTAGCTTTTTCCATATCGCCGTTCTCCATTGGCTCCTGCAACAGGCGCAACGGGCCAATAATAAAATGACCCACTATTAATACCACTCCAATTAAATATAAAATAAATGATGGCCAAAAACCGGCCTGAATATTGGTAAAAATGGCCAGGGCTAAAATTACAATGCCCATCCACAACCGGTACTTAATTATTACATTCAACCACTTCATGTGCTATAAAATTTTGGAGGGCAAAGATAAGGCATGCGGATAAATAGGCCGCTAGTCTTTTGCATCGTTAATTTCTACCCAGTAACCATCGGGATCTTTAAAATAGATTTGTTTAACACCATCTACCCTTTTGGTTACCGTCATTTTATCGCCAGCCCAGTTTTCGTATTCAATTTTATTTTTATCCAGCACTTTTATAAATGCTTCAACAGATTCAACAGTAAAACAAATATGACTGTTTTTAACTGTTGCCGCTGGTTCCCTGGCACCCTGTATTAAATGCAGGTGGCTTTTATATCCCACACTAAGCCAAATATGTTTTCCATCATGAAATGGTTCGGGAATACTATCCAGCCCAATAATGTTCATATAAAACTCCCCGCTTGTTTTAAGGTTTACCACATAATGGGCAATGTGGTTGAGTGTGGCTTTAGGTTTATTATTGTTTTGTGCGAAGCAGAAAAATTGTACTGCACAAAGGATGGTCAATAAGCCAATTCTCTTGTTTTTTTTCATATTTAGGCTGTTAGGCCATAAATGTAATTAAATTAATGCGTTATTTTATTAAACGGGTAACTATAAATAATTACTTTTGCCATCCTGATTTTTTTTGGTCCCGTAGTTCAATGGATAGAATAGAAGTTTCCTAAACTTTAGATGCAAGTTCGATTCTTGCCGGGACCACATTTGTTTCTTTGCCCGGGAGTTACTGTAAAAAAAGGCGAGTCAGATAATGCATCAGCATTTATTAATGCTTTATCTGCATAGACTAAGCGGATAATAATATGCTTAATAAATCTGGGATTGACAATCAAAAAATATTTTCCTTTATTTTAAACTGCCAATATATTGGGCATAATAATTTTTATTTTTATCAGGCCCTTTTTTTATTGACATTTTTTTCTTTTGCAATATTGGACCATTTGGCCAGCATGTTCACCAGCTCTTCCAGCTTTACGGGTTTACTTAAAAAATCATCCATGCCGGCTTTAAGGCAATCATCTTTATCTTCCTTCATAGCATTTGCAGTCATGGCAATTATGGTGGGCTGTACTTCCATACTTTCCCTTATTATCCTGGTAGCCTCCTGGCCATCTATTTCCGGCATCTGTACATCCATTAATATGATATCATAGGCATGCTGGCTGGCCATTTCTACCGCTACCTTTCCGTTTTCGGCAAGGGCTGCTTCAAAGCCCAGCTTACTTAATATTTTAAGGGTTAGTTTTTGGTTTACAAGATTATCCTCTGCTACCAGTATTTTTAACGGATGTTCTTTTACAAAATCAGCAAAAAGCTTTTGTTTTGCTGGCTGTATTTCTGCGGCTTGTTTTCCTTTGCCTCTTAATTCATTGATGATGGACTTACCCAACATTTCCTGTTTAATAGGCTTTGTTAAAATTGATTTGAATAAGTTTTCATATTTTTTATTTCTTTCATCACCTACAGAACTCAGTAGTATGATAGGTAGTTCGGGATAAAGCTGTTGAATATTTTGCGCCAGTTCGCAACCATCCATATCGGGCATTTGCATATCGGTTAATACCAAATCAAACTGTGTTCCTGTGGTCATTATTTGTAGCGCCTCGGCACCGCTTTTCGCAAGTACAGGTGCCAGCTTCCAAAACTCTAACTGATTTTTTAAGATACAAAGGTTGGTTAAATTATCATCTACCACCAGCACCCGCTTACCTTCTATGCCTGCAATATTGTTGGTAACATAAGTACGGAGCGATTGTGAACTGGCAGATGACTGCATAGTGAAAGAAAATGTGGTGCCTTCGTTTTCTTTACTTTTTACATCTATCTTCCCGCCCATTAACCCAATTAATTTTTCGCAAATAACAAGGCCTAAGCCTGTACCGCCATATTTACGGCTGGTGGATGAATCTACCTGTGAAAAAGATTTGAATAATTTTTCCATTTTATCTGCAGGTATACCAATACCGGTATCACGTATTTCAAACTGTAGCTCAATTTGTCTATTTTCTTTTGTTTTAAGTAAATGAACACCTAGAAAAATTTCTCCCTGTTCAGTAAACTTAAGGGCATTACTTACCAGGTTTACCAATACCTGGCGCAACCTTAAGCTATCACCAATAATTTGTGCAGGTACATTATGGTCTATTTCATACACCAGGTCCAGCCCCATTTTACCGGCTTTTCCAGCAAATACATCCAGCACTTCTTCAATACAGGTCCGTAAATCAAAATCCCTTCTTTCCAGTTCCATATTACCCGATTCTATTTTAGAAAAATCGAGAATATCATTGATCACTGCTAATAATGCCTCCCCGCAGGTGCTGATAGTTTTTGCATACTCCTGCTGCTCCGGTGTAAGTTGTGTTTCGTTTAAAAGCGATGCCATACCAATTACGCCGTTCATTGGCGTACGTATCTCATGGCTCATGGTGGCAAGAAAAACACTTTTTGCTTTATTGGCTTCATCAGCTTCGTGGCGGGCTTTCTTTTCGTCCCGGGCTGATAATATTAATTGCCAGGTTTGTTCCTCTACTTTTTGCTCCAGGTTATCTTTTTGAGACCTGATAATATTCATCCGGTACTTGTAAAAACCAACAGCGCTTGCAATAAGGCTTAGCAGCATTAATGTTTTAAACCACCAGGTAAGCCAGAACGGAGGCGTAATGGTAAGTTTTACTGCAATGGTACGGGTTGACCATTGCCCTTCGTTATACATTCCTTTTACTTTAAAAATATATTTTCCGGGATTGAGGTTAGTGTAAGTGGCGGTTCGTTTTGTACCTATTTCATTCCAGGTTTTATCAAAGCCTTC
>NZ_JANPCM010000510.1:0-1633 GCF_031430955.1 Ferruginibacter sp. | reverse complement strand
ATTATTTTTCAGGCCTCAATACCGCTTGTATTCAGGTGCATTTACAGATGTAGTGTATGACCATTTTTTAGCAAATGACCAATCAGAATTTTCCACCGATGATGATTTAAAAAAATTCACTTTGGCCACCTATCAAAGTCTTGAAACAAATGTTGCAGTATTGCCGGAGGCCTTTAAAAAAATGCTGCCTTATATGATTGAATATAACTGGTTGTATAATTATAAAAATAAATGGGGGATAGAAAAAAGTTTTAACGGGCTTGTAAAGCGATCGCAGTACCTTACAGAAAGCGCAATTGCCTTTGCTATCTTTAATACACATTACGATACTATAAAATCTCAATACGAAATTTTTTATCCCGATTTAAAAATATTTGCCGCACATCAATTGCAGCAAATATTAAATGCCTGATTGGTTTATCTTTGAAAAAATATTTTTATTTTATGAAGAAGTTTTTTTTATCGGTTTCCGCAGTAATATTTTCTGCATCTTTTTTAATTGCACAAACTAAATTACCTCCTGTAGATAAATCTACAATGGATATGAGTTATTATCCCAATGGTTACCCTGTTTCTAAAATACAGGATAAAACAACTGATCCGCTAGTAGCAAGGGTTATTTACAGCAGACCGCAAAAAAACGGCAGAACGGTTTTTGGAGATTTACTCGAATACGGGAAAGTATGGCGGCTTGGTGCAAATGAAGCTACAGAAATTGAGTTTTATCAAAATGTAAAAATAAATACTACAAAAATTAAAAAGGGCAGATATACAATGTACTGCATCCCTTATGCAGACAGGTGGACTGTTATCATTAACAAAGAAAACGATACTTGGGGCTCTTTTAAATACGATATAAAAAAAGATGTAGTTAGAATGGATGTGCCTGTTCAAAAACAAGCTGAAATTGTAGAAGCTTTTACAATGACTTTTGAAAAAGCTGCTACCGGTGCTAATTTAATTATTGCCTGGGATGACGTAAAAGTAAACCTGCCAATTATTTTTTAATTAAATGCTAAAAAATACAACCACATTATTTTTGGTGATGGCATTATTTGCAGCTTTTTGCTTTAGTGCCTGCAATACTATTAATTCTAACAATCCCGAAATTCAAAAACCTGTTTTTGAACCCTCAAACCCTTATGCTGCTGTTGATAAATCGCCGATGGACATTAGTTATTATCCTGTAGATTTTCCTGCACTCAAGATGAGTGGTAAAGATACCGGCAGTTTAACAGCAAGGGTAATTTACAGCAGGCCGCAAAAAAACGGCAGGGTAATTTTTGGTAACGAGCCTCCGCCAAAATATGTGCAGCAATATGGTGCCTTATGGCGATTAGGTGCAAACGAAGCAAGTGAAATTGAATTTTTTAAACCAGCAACTATTAAAGGGCAGCGCATTTCAAAAGGCCGTTATATTATTTATTGTATCCCGTTTAAAGATAAATGGATAATCGTTTTTAACACCAATCTTTTTTCGTGGGGGTTGCACCCTGATACTACTAAAGACATTGCAAAAATTGAAATTCCCGTTTATAAGTCTGAAAAAAATATTGAGTATTTTACAATGGTATTTCAACCATCGCCAACGGGGGCTAATTTAATTATTGCCTGGGATGACGTAAAAGTAAAC
>NZ_JANPCM010000509.1:0-3306 GCF_031430955.1 Ferruginibacter sp. | reverse complement strand
CTGCTTTGTTAAACAGCTCGGTGCCTTCTGTAAAAAATGGACGGTAGTCTTCAAACTTTACTTCAAACTGAGAGAGATTTAAATACACATTGTCGCTTTGCACCTGTGCAAAATCCGGTATCAATGTCATGTCTAATGTAAAGCTTTCGTTAATGCCATACTTAACATCCATGCCACCACTTTTTATCACTTCGGTTACCGTACCTTTTGCAGTAGGCGAAACCCTAACACCGCCAGAAACATAGGGTAAAAAAGATAAACGGAATGGCGGGCTGATATTTTTTAACCCCACCCAGTTCCCCCATTGGTTAACATCACCATTTATTTTAGGATCCTGAGGGCTCCAGATACTGTTTTCATTTTCTTTACGTGTGAATCGGGCAAAATTTAAACCCCAATCCTGTTCTTTACTTTTACTAAATCTTATAGCGCTAAAAGGAATTTTCATTTCCGCAACCCATCCATCTTTTTTAATACTTACATTACTCTCCCATACAGCATTCCAGGTCCTGTCGAATCCTGTAGGTCCCACACCACCATTAGATTCTTTTGCATCGGCCTGTACACCTGCAGCAGAAACAATGAAAATAAAAGCATTTTGTCTGTCATGATAAGTATCAAAACCTACAGTTACATAATCCACATCTCTCAATACATCTCTTGCGGTTACCTGCTTACGTATATTTTCGGGATTATCATAAAGGTATGCCCCAACATAAACTGCCTCATTATCATAAGTTATTTTAATAGAAGTTTTACGGTGTGATGGTTTGCCAGCTTCAGGAAAGAATGTGATAAAATCTCCAACAGCACTTACATTTTTCCAGGCTTCGTCATTAAGCTCTCCGTCAATTTTTATAGATTGGGTAATTTTTACAGCAGGTAAACTTTTTACCTGTGCCATTAGTACAGATAGCAAAAAACTTAAGCAGAGAGTTAATATTAATCGCAAATTAGTTACAGTTAGTTTTCAAATCAAAGGTAAACCATTAATAGCTTGTTTTAAACAAATCGTATTTATACTAAGCCTGTATAGTAGAATTACTACGCCTTTCAATTTCTTTAGTAATTAAATTAAGCTCACGCCCTGTTTGGCCAGCAACTGAACTGTTTTCCTGAGCCCGGCGCATTAAATAAGGAATTACATCTTTTATCGGGCCAAAGGGTAAGTATTTACTAACTGAACAACCCGACTTTGCAAGATTGAAAGTAATATTATCGCTCATACCGTACAATTGCGAAAAGTGCACATGCGGATGATTATGTGGCAATTCTTTTTTATCCAACAATTGAGTAGTATATAAATTACTGTGTTCGTTATGCGATGCAACAATTACAAAAATTTTATCGAGATGGTCAATACAAAATGCTACCGCTTCATTATAATCATTGTCGCAGGCATCTTTGTTGGGTTGTATGGGGGATGAATAATTCATAGCGGCAGCACGGACCCTCTCTTTATCCATATAAGCGCCTCTTACTAATTTTGCACCTAAAATAAAATTTCTTTCCCGGGCAGCAGTATAAGAATCTTTTAAAAATTGCAACCTGTCGTGCCGGTAAAGTTGAAGGGTATTAAAAACAACTGCACGGTTTTTATTAAACGTATCCATCATTAAAATAGTAACTGCGTCCACAGGATCCTGTATCCATGTTTCCTCTGCATCTATCAATACGCCAATATTTTTTTTACAGGCCTCTTCACATACATGCAGCATTCTTAATCGCACCCGGTGCCATTCTTCTCTTTCTGCTGCAGATAAATTTTCAATGGCATTTAAATAACGTTTCATAAGTGTACCGCTTGCCGTATTCATAACAGCATCTATTTTTTCTAATAAAGCAAATCTTGCAAATCCTGTTACTTTAATACTGATGAAAGGAATGTTGGCTTGTGTGGCTGCATAGTTAATCACTTTGATAAATTCATCACGGGCATGGTCGAAATTTTCTTCGCCATCTTTTCCTTCTACGCCATAATCTAAAATTACTTTTACATTATATTCTTCTAATTTATCAGCCACTTTTGCAGTTTCTTCCAAAGTTTCTCCGCCAACAAATTGCTGAAAAATTGTTTTGCGGATAACCGTTTTTGTAAAGGGCAAATGGAGTTTAATAGCTACAGGCGTAATTTTTAAACCCAAATTTACCAGCCATGGCTTGCCCATTGAGGAGAAAAGGAAATGCGCTTTTTTAAGTTCGCCATTATTTTTATGTGCAAAGGCAATTGCTGTATTTTCGAAAGAGATGCTATTATTTTGTCCGTTCATAATTTATAATTCAATGTTCGAAATTCGAATATTGAAAACGAACTGCCAAATAAAACAATACATTTGAATTCTGAAATGCTGCCTGGCCAAAAAATAAAACTCATTTTTAAAAAGTTGAACTTCCTCTTTAGGATACCAGACCTATATTGCCTGGTGATTAAATGGTTGCAGTACCATTTCACTTACCACACCACTTGCCGGCTGCTGGCATAAAAACCAAATTGCTTTTGCCGCTTCTTCGGCCTGCACCATTTTATCCCGTTGCACTTTTAAATCAATCGTATCCCAAAAAGGAGAATCAACACCGCCTAAAAATAAATTGGTAATGCGTATGTCAGTTCTTTTTAATTCTTCCCGTATGCTTTGCATCATACCTACCAATCCATATTTGCTGGCACTGTATGCTGCTGCACCAGCCATGGGCACTTTACCCAACACACCGGGAATATTTATGATCAACCCCTTTTTAACTGTTTTCATTGCAGGTAAAAATGCTTTTACCAATAAAAAAGGGGCATATAAATTATAATTTAAGGAACGCAAAAAATCTGACTCATCAAGCGTATCCATCGTTTTAATTATCCCGATGCCTGCGGCATTTATTAAAATATCTATAGTAACTAATTGCTGAAAATATTTTTCTTTCAGTTCATTCACCGCCGCTGGCTGAGAAATATCTAAAACAAATGTTCTTTCTTTTTCAATACCGCAATCTTCCGCCACCTGATCAAGTTTTTTTTCATTTCTGCCAGCCAAAAATAGTATGGCACCACTATTAGCAAGAAGTTTAGCGGTTTTAGATCCAATACCCCCTGTAGCACCAACTAATAAAATATTTTTTCCTTTTAAACTTTCCATAATTAAGTATTTGAAAAACTAAACAAAACAGCTTTCATTTTGTTTAAACCTTTCAAATAATTATGAAGGCAGTAACGCTTATATTCCCACACCAGCTTTTTAAAAATCATCCTGCCATACTTACGGGCAATAAAATTTATTTAATAGAGGAAACACTGTTTTTTAATAAATATAAATT
>NZ_JANPCM010000508.1:0-1816 GCF_031430955.1 Ferruginibacter sp. | reverse complement strand
GCGGAGAAAAGCAGCAATTATCCCCATCATTGCTGTTTTCTCAATAAAGTATTTTAGCTTTAAGCAGGCTATATGAAGTATGAAAAAATTGCTATCCAATAAAATTGTAATAATTGTGTTGCTGTGTGCTGCAGCAGTACTTATTTATTTCTTTGCATTTCCAAAAGATACAATCGATTTCAATACACAGGTAAAACCCATTTTTAATAAAAAATGTATTAGCTGCCATGGTGGTGTGCGGCAAAAAGCTGATTACAGTTTGCTGTTTCGTTCAGAAGCTTTAGCACCGGCAAAATCTGGTAAGCTGGCTATTATACCCGGCAATGCCAGTGGTAGCGAACTTATAAAAAGAATCACTGCTACCGACCCCGATGAAAGAATGCCTTACAAACACGACGCACTTTCTAAAAATGAAATTGATATTTTAAAAAAATGGATCAACCAGGGAGCCGAGTGGGGCGACCACTGGGCTTATGTTTCAGTTAAGCAAACTGCATTGCCCGGCGAAGTGGAACAGGGCTGGAACAAAAATGGTATTGACAATTTTGTATTGCAGAAATTAAAAGAAAATAAATTACCGCATTCGCCGCAGGCAGATAAAAATACTTTATTGCGAAGGGCAAGTTTAGATTTAATTGGTTTGCCTGCAACGGAAAATCTTTCTAATAAATTTTTAAATGATAAATCGGATAAAGCGTACGAAACATTAATTGATTCGCTTTTAGCCAATAAACATTTTGGCGAAAAATGGACACCCATGTGGTTAGACCTGGCCCGCTATGCCGATACTAAAGGTTACGAACGTGATGATAACCGGCAAATTTGGCGTTACCGTGACTGGCTGATCAATGCATTTAATAACGATAAACCTTACGATGAATTTTTAACCGAACAATTAGCAGGCGATTTAATGCCGGATGCTGATGATAATAAATTAATTGCCACGGCTTTTAACCGCAACACCATGACCAATGATGAAGGTGGTACAGAAAATGAAGAGTTCCGTACGGCTGCAGTAATCGACAGAGTTAACACCACTTGGCAGGCATTAATGGGAACTACATTTGCCTGTGTGCAATGCCACAGCCATCCGTACGATCCGTTTAAGCATGATGAATATTATAAGTTCATGGCGTTTTTTAATAACACCCGTGATGAAGATACCGAAGCAGATTTTCCTTTACTGCGGCAATATTCCGACTCGGCTAATGAAAAATTAAATGAGTTATTAAGTTGGCTAAAACAAAATACCGGTGATAAAAATTATAATGAAATAAAACAGTTTTTAAAAACCTGGCAGCCATCAATAAATTCATTAACCAGCGATGAATTTGTAAACTCCGAACTGCAGGATTCTAAATGGCTTTCATTTAGAAATCATGCAGTAGCAAGATTAAAAAATGTTGATCTTACCAGTAAAGATCATTTAATATTTCGCTACGATGCTTTTATAAAAGATGGCATTGTACAATTTCATGCCGGTAAACCTGATGGCCCTTTGCTTGCGGCTGTAAATTTAACACTCGATAAAAAAGGGTTAAAATTTGCAGAAATTGATTTGGTATCAATGCAGGGTGTACATGATGTTTACCTCACCTACAGTTCACCCAACTTAAAATTAAAAGATCAGGATGGCTGCATGTTTGAGTGGTTTTATTTTACGCAAAAATTTCCGGGGCAGGGTAAACCAGGTTATGAAGCGATGAAAAAAAGGTATAAAGATTTAATGAAACTGCTGCCGCCAACCACACCTGTTATGATGGATAATCCTGCTGATATGTTTCGCACTACAAATGTTTTTGAAAGAGGTAACTGG
>NZ_JANPCM010000507.1:0-12772 GCF_031430955.1 Ferruginibacter sp. | reverse complement strand
CTGAAGTAGCCAATGTGCACTACAGGGAATATTTATACTGGCTGGAAAATACATTTTCAGGTGACACAACTATAATGTCTAAGGCACTTCCCGATACTTTAGTATGGCGTGAAGAGCTGGCTTACAATGAGCCTTATGTGGAATATTATTTCCGTTTTCATTCTTACTATTATTATCCTGTGGTAGGTGTAACCTGGCAGCAGGCACATGATTTTTGTATTTGGAGATCGGACAGGGTTAATGAACTTAACTTAATGAAAGGTGGCTATTTGAAAAAAGATGCTGCTAAAAAAGAAATGAAAGGTGCTGGTGCTGATGCCTTTAATACTGAAACTTACTTAATGTCGCCGGATTTAATACAAAGCCGCAGCAAACCAAAAAAATCTGATTTAAAAGATGTTAATGGTAAACCACGTGGTACCGTACGCATGGATGATGGTATTTTAAACATGGGCTACCGTTTACCTACAGAAGCAGAATGGGAATATGCGGCTTATGGCATTTATGCTCAAAACCCATCGCCCCGTAAAAAAGAAGGCAAAAGTGGTGAGGAATTGTTAAGCAACCAGCAAATATATTCATGGAGCAATAACCCTAATGGATTACGTGATAACCGCCGTGGAAGCTGGCAGGGTAAATTTTTGGCCAACTTTAAACGTGGTAGTGGTGATAACATGGGTGTTGCCGGAGGTCTAAATGACCGTGCCGCAATACCTGGTAATGTAAAATCATTTTATCCCAATGCATTTGGTTTATATAACATGAGTGGTAACGTTAGTGAGTGGGTAGGTGATGTGTACAGACCATTAACCCCAACTGATGGACAGGATTTTAACTATTTCCGTGGTAATAAATTCCAGAAGTATTATAAAAATTCTGCCGGGGAATATGCTAAAGACAGTGTTGGCGGTGTTGAAATTAACCGTTTAAAGAAAGTTGACATTTCTGATGAAGATGTAAAAAACCGCAGCAACTATCAAAAAAATAATGTTATTAATTACTTAGATGGTGACTCTGCAAGTGGTGTTTATTACGGATACGGCGTATCTTCTCTTATAAACGATCAGTCGAGAGTAATTAAAGGGGGCAGCTGGAACGACAGGCCTTATTGGTTATCACCTGGCTCACGCCGTTTTATGCAGGAAGATCAGGGTGCAAGCACAGTAGGTTTCCGTTGTGCACAAACATACCTTGGCCCGCCGGAAGGCCCTGGCTTTAAAGAAGGTAATATTTTTGGCAGCCGCAAACAAAATTCAAGAAAAAAGAAAAAATAATTTTGTTATAAATAAATTGAACCCTCCTGATAAAATTTCAGGAGGGTTTTTTATTTCATTTATTAACAGCTTCTATAGTATTTTTGAAGCATGCAAATTGAAGAACTGTATAAAATATTTTTAGCACACCCGTCTGTACAAACAGATACGAGGAAAATAAAAGGAGGCGATTTATTTTTTGCATTAAAAGGTCCCAACTTTAATGGTAATTTTTTTGCACAAAAAGCTTTGGATGCTGGCGCAGCATTTGTTATTGCTGATGAAGTAACCGGTGTGGATGATGCCAGAATAATTACAGTTGATGATGTATTGACAACTTTGCAATTATTAGCAAAGCGCCATCGCCGGCAATTTAAAATACCTTTTGTTGCCATTACCGGAAGCAATGGTAAGACAACCACAAAAGAATTACTGCACGAAGTTTTAAACACTACTTATAAAACATACACTACAGAAGGGAATTTAAATAACCATATTGGTATTCCCCTTACCATTTTAAAAATTAAAGCTGATGCTAAAATTGCTTTGATTGAAATGGGTGCCAATCATTTAAAAGAAATTGAAAGCTATTGCCAGTTTACCTTACCCACTCATGGCTTAATTACCAATTGCGGCAAAGCACACTTAGAAGGTTTTGGCGGCATAGAAGGTGTAAGAAAAGGTAAAGGAGAATTGTTTGATTATTTAAGAGCTAACAATGGTGCTGCTTTTATTATGGCCGATTATGATTATTTAAAAGAAATGAGTAAAGGCATTACAACCATAAAAACTTACGGTACTGTAAATGCTGACATTACCGGCGGTATAAAAAGCAGCAAATATTTTTTAGAAGTAGCAATAACAAAAGGTGCTGCTATAGATACCATTAAAACACAGCTGGTAGGCGAATATAATTTACCCAATATACTGGCAGCCGTTGCCGTGGGTAAATATTTTAATGCAGCTGATGAAAAAATAAAATCAGCATTGGAAAACTACACCCCTACCAACAGCCGTTCACAACTTTTAGAAAAAGAAAGCAATAAAATTATCCTGGATGCTTATAACGCCAACCCCACCAGTATGAAAGCAGCAATAGAAAATTTTGCAAAAATGGAAGGCAATAAAAAAATATTATTACTGGGCGGCATGATGGAATTGGGTAATGAGAGTATTAAAGAACACCAATCCATAATTTCTGTTATTGATAATTACAAATGGAGCGCTGTAGTTTTAGTGGGTGGCGATTACCATAAAGTAAATCATCGCTATATTAATTTTGAAAATAGTTTACAGGCAAAAGAATGGTACAGCCAGCAAAATATACAACATGCTCAAATTTTAATAAAAGGGAGCAGAAGTATGCAGATGGAAAAGGTGCTGGAGTAATTTAAAAAAATAAAAAAGGGTTTCAGTAAATTAACTAAAACCCTTTTTAAATAATTTCAATGGGACCTGATTATATGGTTTTTGCTCAATGATTAAAAAGTATAACGAATACCTAAGCCTCCCCAGTTACCAGAAAAACCTCTGCCGGTTCCAAACTCAAAAGACGGTTGCCAATCTAAAGAAAGATTTAAAGGCGCTTTATTAATTTTATAATCTAAACCCAACACGCCATCTATACCTGCAAAAGTGCCATCGCCATCTTTGTATTTACTATTGTAAAAACCTAAGTGTGCTCCAGGGCCAACATACCATTTTAAACCTGGCGCACCATCAATATCGAAATGAATTTCATACAAACCTGTAATTCTTGTACCCCTGTTCCAAAAATAGGCTATGCCCTCCAGTGCCCTGTTTTGTTTTACAAAATGTTTAAGTGTAATGCCGGCACCATCAAAAACTTTTACACCCAAAGCTGTGGTGTAGGTTCTTCCCATGCTTTGTGCCTGTGTGCCAGAAACAGCAATAAAAAAAATTACTGCAATTAATAAAATCATCTTTTTCATACAAGTTATCATTAAGGTTACTTAATTAATTTCTTAATTAATTGAAGGCCATGCCGTTTAATTCCATCGGAATTTTTTGCCACAGCATTGGCAACCGTTAGCTCAATAATTGTACCAAAAAAACGTTTAAAAATATTTGTTGACTTGCCTACTAATAATTTTTTAGATAAAACACCTACCCCTAATCCTATTGATGTATCAACCACCTGGTTGGTAATATCTGGAGTATCAAGAATTTTATTGAAAGTACTTTTTATTAAATTTACAGGCTTTAAGCTTTCATAGGTTCGGTGAAACTCTTCTACCAGTATAAATTTTTTTTCTTCCTGCTGGGCCTGCAGCATTGTAATGGCTTGTTTTAGCTGAATGGCGTTATTAATTTCCATAAAATTTAATTAAGCATTTTTTTTACCAGCATATCATTTAAAGGTTTTTTTATCCACTTACTTCTAAAGGCATAAAGCAAAACTGCCAGTATAATGTAAAAGCCGCTTACTAAAAAAAAGCCGTAGTGCATTTTCCCTAACATATCTCCAACCCAAATGGCTATGCCAATATTTAAAATGAGTACTATTAAGCTTACAATAAGTGCTATTGCAAATCTTGATGCTATTGATGAAGTAACATCAGATGTTGTGTTAACAGCCTGCAGCTTTAATAACTCCATTCTTGTTTCCAGGTAGTCGCCCGTTTTTTCAAATAAGGCTTCCAGTGAATTGGTTTGATTGTCCATTACATATAATTTTAGGTAAAATGACTACGGCTTGATAATTTTAAGACAAGGCATGCTTTGCTTCGCTTTTAAAAGCATTCACTTTTTCTTTACCACTATCTAATAATTTTCCGGCTTCATCCTTCCCTTCTTCATACTGGCTGGCCATATCATCTACCAGTTCGTTCATTTTACTTTTAAATTTACTTTTTAAATCGTTTCCCTTTTCAGAAAGTTTTTTTCTTGTTTCTGTGCCCTTATCCGGAGCAAATAACACACCTAATACAGCACCTGCAGCGGCGCCTAACAATACGCCTGCTAATAATTTTCCTGAGTTCATAATTTTAAAGTTTAATAATTATTAAATAATTGATTGTACCTAACTGTAAACTAAAATACTGCCAAAATTACTTGTGGTGAAAAAAATATATCAATACAGTATTAAACAGTGTTTTGATATTGCATTACTGTTACAGTGCATTATCTGTTATAAAATTTTTGTGTACAAATTTCTACACATAGGGGAAATACAGGTATTTTTTAGAACGTTTTTTAACTCAATATTTAACGGCCCGTTATAAATTAATATGGCACTATTATTACTGTGGTACTATACAAAATTAACGTTACATGAAAAAACTATCCCTTGCATTTGACCTGTCTTTAATTTGCTTGCTATTTGGCAGCTGCAGTGCTATTGAAGGAATTTTTAAAGCTGGCTTTTGGTCGGGCATAATTTTGGTTGCAGTAATAATAATTGCAATAATTGTTGGTGTAACCACCATTTTTAAAAAGAAGCAATAATTAAAAAGCCATCCAGTTAGATTAACGGATGGCTTTTATTTACCTGCTTATTTTGTGCGTTTTATTTTAAATATCTTCTTAAAGTCCATGCAATGGTTTCATGTTCCTGCATTAAGCCGGTTAAAAAATCGGCTGTACCCTTATCTTTAAATTTATCGTCGCAATCATCTATATTTTTACGCAGTGCTTTAATAACGGTTTCATGGTCTGCTAAAAGCTCTTTTATCATACTGGTTTGATCGGGGTATTTACCCGGTGCTTCTTTTAATTTAGTTAGTTGTAAAAATTCCTCTAAAGTACCAATAGTAGACGTACCAAATTTATTTATACGTTCAGCTATTTCATCAATAGCTTCTTCCAGCTTATTATACTGGCTTTCAAAAAGTTTATGCAGCTCCATGAAGCTCTGGCCATTTACATTCCAGTGAAATTTTCTTGTTTTTGTGTACAGCATAAATGAATCTGCCAGTACAGCAGACAGCATTGCAGTTACATCTTTTAAGTTTTTGTCGCTTAGTCCAATATTAGGTTTCATTTGTTTTTATTTATTTTGAAATTTTTTACATGTTAAAAACGCAGGGAATTCAGTAACCTTATTTTCATAAATGCTGATTGTAATGCAAATAACTGGCAGGTAATAATTTCTTTTAAATTTTTATAGGGAAGATATTCCTGCAATACATCATCATACATTTTTCTAAAATAATTTTCGCTGTTATTACACAATGCAATTATTTCGCCTCCCTTTGTTACCCCTGCCTGTTCATCTATACCGGCTTCAATCTGTTTCCACACATGATCGGTAAATTCTGTTGACCCACCAACATTAAATTGCTCCAGTTGTTTACTTATTTCTTTGGCGTATTGCTTACTCTCTACTGCCAATGCTATCATTGCGGTTTTTAAATTTGTATTATCAATTTCTTCAGCTACAGCATCAATACCCATATTAAACTGGCTGAGAAAAGATACCAGTATTTGTAACTTACAACGCAGCGTATAATTTACATTCTCTATAATATTTTGCATACGGTTAGTTTTGTATTTTAGCTTACATGCCTGTTTTACCGGTATATTCTTTTATGGTATTTAAAACGGTTCTGATGCCATTAACCTGCTGCTCTAATACCATTTTTACTTCGTAATTATTTTGTATTTGACTGATAGCAGCTGTATAATTTTCAAGTGCTGTTTCTTCGCCCTTTATACAGGCCTGAATAATTTTTTCTTTTTTTTCGAATTTAAAAGTTGCTTTTAAATCCATCCAGGTACGGTATAATAAACTTAATGTAAACTGATCTATTGAAGAGGAGAAATTAAACCTGTTAACCAGCTGGCGCAACTCATTACTGTAGCGGCTTTTTTGATAGGCAAAATTTTCAAACAATAAGGATAATACTTCGTCCTTAATTTTTTCAGCCGCATTTAAGTAGCCTTTTTTTGCATCATCCAGTATGGCAATAAGCCCGTGAATAGGCTGCCCTTCATTTTGATTGATATTTCTCATGGTAAAAAGTTATTTTTAATGAACTATTAATGATGTACAACATATATACCATAAAATTTTGGCCTGAAATTTACAGTACAAAACACTGTTACCTTAACAATTGTTTTGCCAGCGGGTATTATTTTCCACACCTCTATTCTTTATTATGATAAAAAATTTAACTGCCCTAAAAGAAAAAGCCTTCGATTTTAGAGTAAAGGCTGGCTATACTGCTGCATTTATTTTATTGCTTATTTCCTATATACTAACCTTGTACAGTAACTCTCAGTTAATGAAGCAAACAGAATGGGTAAACCATACCAATATTATTATGAAAAATCTTGAGGGTTTAGTTTCTGGAATGAAAGACGCTGAGACTGGGGTAAGGGGATATATCAATACAAAAGATACTATTTTTTTGACCCCGTATAAAAACAGCTTCCCGGTTGTAGATTCATTTTACCAGGCTCTAGAAAGAGATACAAAAAATATTGATTATCAGAAAAAATACCTTGATGTACTTAAAACGCTGATAGCAGAAAGATATTCCAAACTAATATTTGCAGTTGAAAAATTCCCACAAAATAATTACATAATCACCGATACTATCTTAAAGTCTTTTTATGAAGGCAAAGCTAAAATGGATATGATACGGTCCACTGTAAATGCCATGCAAAACCATGAAGAAAATTTACTTATATTCCGTACAAAAGAGTTAGAGACCAAATACAAAGCTTTAAACACTGTTGTAATAACTTCCATTGTGCTGGCATTGGTATTTGCATTGTTTGGCTATTATACTTATAAGAGAGAAAATACTGCCCGGCTGATAGCAGATAAAAAAGTAGGGGATTATCAAAAAGAATTAAATGAGCGTATTGTGGAATTAGATACCGCCAATAAAGAATTGATACTGATGAAACGAAGTGAAAAATTTGCAGCAACGGGCCGTATTGCCCGTACTATCGCACATGAAGTAAGGAACCCTTTAACCAACATTGGATTAGCCGTAGCGCAAATAAAAAGTGATATGCCTGCAGAGGATGATAACAGCAATATGCTTTTTGATATGGTGGAAAGAAACAGCAAACGTATTAACCAGCTTATTAGTGAACTGTTAAGTGCTACCCGTTTTGCCGAGTTAAGTTATGTTTCAATTTCAATAAACAATTTACTGGACGAGGCTTTGGATATGGCAAAAGACAGGATAGAATTGAATAAAATAAAAGTAGAAAAAAAATACAGCCGTGATATTTGCAATATTTCCGTAGACCCGGAAAAAGTAAAAATTGCTTTTTTAAATTTAATTGTAAATGCAATTGAAGCTATGGAACCCAATAAAGGTATTTTGCAAATACAAACTAAAGGAGAAAAAGATAAATGTGTGGTAGAACTTACTGATAACGGACATGGGATACCTGAAGGAGAATTGAATAATTTATTTGAACCTTACTTTACCACTAAGCCTAATGGTAATGGACTGGGCTTAACCAATACACACAATATTATTCTAAATCACAAAGGTTCCATTTATGTAAACAGTAAAAGCGGCCACGGTACCACGTTTGTAATTAAATTTGATTTTACTGTTCCAGCGTAGGTGGTTTTACAGGTGAAGGTGTTTTAAATTTATGACCAATGCTTTCTAATTTTAAATAGATTTTATTTTTTTTGCTCCCGGTAATATCGTCGCCCAGTAAAATACCCCACGGTTTTAAGCCTTCTACCCTGTCGGAAATTACTTTTAAAATAGCTATTGCCGGTATGGATAAAAACATGCCTGCAACACCCGCCAGTGCCCCGCCAATTAATACACCCAAAATAGTAATTAATGCATTTATTTTTACTTTAGAGCTTACCACTTTAGGCATAATGATATTGTTATCGATAAACTGCACTACAGTTAATATAACCACCACCCAAATTATATCACTTATATGTGTAGAAGTGGTAAGGGTAATAAGCATACAAAACACTGAGGCAATCAGCATCCCTATATAAGGGATCATATTAAGTATGGCCGACAGCACACCTAAAAATACAGCATACTCAATACCGGCAATAAAAAATCCAAGTGCATTAATAGCTGCTACAATTCCCATTTCAATTATCAACCCCGTCATATAGCCCTGCACAATCAATTTAGATTCCTGTAACACCTCAATTACTTTTGGCTCATGTTCGCTTTTAAAAAGCGCAATTAAAAACCTTTTTATCATGCTGCGGTAATACAATATTAAAAAACAGTACACAGGCAATAATACTATTAATAATATCCCCTGAGTAACCGATAAAAAAGTATTCCCTAACAAACCCGAGCCGGAATCTTTAATTTTTTCTGCAGCATTATCTATAATAGTGGTTTGCTCAGTTTTGGTAATATTAAACTGCTGTGTCATCCAGTGCTGTACTGTTTTTTCGTGTTCTGCTAAATGTTTTTTTATTGCCGGTATATCATTCATAAACCCCGCTATTTGAGAAGAAAGAAAATAAATAACTCCACCGGAAATAATAATAAAAAGTGCCAGAGAAAGAATTATGGCAAAAACCCTCGATATCCCTTTTCTTTCTAAATAATTATTTAAAGGAAGCAGTAACACGGCCAGTAAAATGGCAAATGCCAGGGGTACAATAATATCCTGTCCTATAAATATTATTAAACCAATTAAGGCTAACATTAATAAAATTAATGTTAGCCTTATATAAAATGGGTTTGATTTATTTATAACCATGCTTTATAAAAATTATTACCGCTCTCTGGTTAAACAAAAAACTGTTTATGCAGCATAGCAATTAAATAAAAAACAAAAACAGCAATTAAGCATTCCCCCTTATTACTTTTAATAACACGGCAACCACTGCTATTACTAATAAAATATGGATGATGCCCCCGGCATGATAACCCAAAAACCCAATTGCCCAGGCAATAACTAAGATAACAGCAATGATGTACAATAGATTTCCCATAAAAAAAATTTAAATGTTAATGAATAGAATACTTATTGTATTAAAAAACTTTGCCAAAGTTTTAAAACAACTAAACAAGCTGTAAAACTGTATTTAAAATATAAATACAGCCCTTTAACAATGTCAATCGGGAAATAATTCTACAATTGGGGGAAAAATTTAGTGACCGAGCTGTTCTACAGTTTGAAAAATAATATCACGGGAAAAAGGTTTTGCAATAAAAAAATCTGCCCCTTCTGCAAGCGCCTTTCGTCTGTCCAGAGGCGTATCGTAAGCCGTAATCATTACTATTTTTGTACCCGGGTTATTTTTTTTTATATCATTAATAAAATTAACCCCCATACCATCGGGAAGGTGGTTATCTAAAAAAATAATTTGAGGGGAATTTATTTTTAACGCAAGCCTGGCCTCACCGATAGAGTTTACATAGTTTGACTGTATGTTTTTATTGCGGAGTATCCCGCTTAATAAGTAGCAAATATCTATTTCGTCATCTATAATTAATGCCTTCACCATGATTTATTTAAAGCAGTTGTACCTATAAATATACAATTTACTTGTGGATGTTACCGTAAAGGTTGCAATTTTTTTGCCAGTTATAATTAAAAATTATTTAGATGAAATTTGCTTCGCCTGCCATCATTAGTAATATTATAGTAGATGATTTTCCCCAGGTGTGGAATTTTTTAAGCAACTTTTAATTTTACATGCATTGCATTATCCAAAAAAGAGTTAATTATAATTTTGGCAGGTTTTTTTCATTATAACTGGTAATAGCAGTTAATAATATAAAAAGTTCAGGTTTTGGTTTTGGAAACAAACGGGTTTACAATGTGGTAATTCCAAATTTGTAAACCTGTTTTTTTATCAGCAGTTTCTTTTAAACAATGCCTTAATAACTATTTGTATTTGTATCTTTATAAAAATAAAATTGCATGAAAAAAAAGATTTTAATAATTGATGACGATGCTGATATGTGTACACTGCTAAGCAGGTTTCTTACAAAAAACGGATACGAAGTTGATACCGCCCACTCAGGTAACAAAGGCATAGAAAAATTTATGGCCAGTTTCTTTGATATTGTTTTATGCGATTACAGGTTAGGGGATAAAAAAGACGGAAAAGATATTTTAATAGAAATAAAACAGCATAACCCTGCTACAATAGTGCTTATAATTACCGGTTACAGCGATATTAAAACAGCCGTAGATGTAATAAAAGCAGGCGCATATGATTATATTACTAAACCTTTGATACCCGATGAGGTATTGAATGTATTAAGCAAAGCACTTAATCAACCCAATACAGAAACACCCGCAGCTCCTTTTAAAGAAAATAAAACTGTTAGTGCATCATTTAACTCTGCACAGGAATTTTTAGAAGGGCAGGATGCTGCAACAAAGGATTTGTACAAACAAATTGACCTGGTGGCCCCAACAAACTTCAGTATTATACTGTATGGCGAAAGTGGTACAGGTAAAGAAGTAATTGCTAAAACCATTCATGAAAGGAGCAACAGAAAAGGGAAACCATTTATTGCCATGGATTGCGGTACATTATCTAAAGAACTTGCCGGAAGTGAATTATTCGGGCACATGAAAGGTTCTTTTACAGGGGCTTTAGCCGATAAAGAAGGACATTTTGAACTGGCCAATGGCGGCACACTTTTTTTAGATGAAGTGGTAAACTTATCGCCGGAAATTCAGGCATCACTATTAAGGGTTATACAGGAAAGAAAATTTAAACGTGTTGGCGGCAACAAAGAAATTGATGTTGACGTAAGAGTATTAGTAGCATCAAACGAAAATTTACAGGAGGCATACCGCAGGGGAAAATTCAGGGAAGACCTGTACCATCGTTTCAACGAATTTTCTATAAGCCTGCCTCCATTAAGAAACAGAAAAAATGACATCCCTTTGTTTGCTGATTTCTTCTTAAGTAAAACAATGGCGGAATTAAATAAAAAAATAGATGGTTTTGATAATGAAGTGTTAGATATGTTTATTAAATACAGCTGGCCTGGTAATTTAAGGGAATTTAGAAATGTAATAAGAAGATGTACTTTATTAACAAGCAGTGGCCGCATAACGGCTGCTTCATTACCGCACGAAATTAGTAACAGCAGTTTAAATCAAACACCGTCATCAACAGCTGCCGCAGAACCGCAAAAAATTTCACTTGATTTAAAAGATTCTGCTTCAAAAGCGGAGTATGAAACTATTATGCATGTCTTAAAAGAAGTAAATTTTAATAAAACCAAAGCTGCAGAAATACTTAAGATAGACCGCAAAACTTTATACAATAAAATTAAGGGCTACGAAGACGCTCAGCTCTAAAAAATTATTGTTTTTTAATTTCCTCGTCGGTAACAGGCTTAGAAAAAGCACTACCAATGCTTTGCATTAAACTCGATATGGGCCCTTCCATTTTATTTGTATTATCATCAAGCGAAGCATCATGCAGTAAATCTCCCATATTTAATGCCGCAGGCAAATACAATAAAATATTATTTTTTTGGTTGCTGAAAAAAAGTTTTACTTCTTTTACCCCTGCATCTGAAGATAAATTTTCTTTTACCACTTTTACAGCTTCGGTTGCTATTGCATTAATTTTTTCAACCGGATCAGCATTGGATTGTTTTGCATAAGCTGAAATTGTTTGTACAACTTCCTTTTTATTATCATCAAAAATTTTACCCACCCAGTTTGTGGAATTATTGCCCCGTAAAAATGCCGTGGCTCCCTCATCTGTTTGCACATATCTGTACAAAGCGGTAAGCACTGCCGGTATTGCAGCCTGGCTAAATTTATCTTCTGCCGGTGTTTTATCATCAAGTATTACCTGCTGTGTATTGGGGTCTATTTTTTGTAAAGCAGGATATCCTAAGTTTTGCTGAACAGTTTCTAAAAGATTAATTGACATAAAAAATAAATTTTATTTTTTTATAAAGTTATTATACAATTAATGTTTACAAAATCATGCCAATAAGTATTGTTGTAAATTGTATAATTGAAATTTTCACATTTTTTGGCATGTATTTAGACCATTTATTTTATTAATAATCTTTTAATCAAATACTGCATTATGATGACTACATTAAGCGGCGTTTTAGAACAACTGCGAATAAAAAAACAGGATAACGAATTTATTATTTCTGAAGAAGGTTTTAAAAGTTCTTCAGGAAAGGTATATCAACCCGATGATCTTAAAATTATTAAAACCTTTCGCTTTGAGGGAGACAGCGATCCATCTGACAATACCATTCTGTATTTAATAGAAGCCAATGATGGGTTAACAGGTTACAGTATTGATGCGTATGGTGCATACAGCAATCACGAAGAAGGCTGGTATGATGATTTTGTGAGAAAAATTCCGGTTGCAGAAAGAGAAGACCAGGAGATTTTTAAATAGTAATGCTAAAAATAGTACAACGTAAAAAACCTTCTTATCATGAAGGTTTTTCTTCTTTCATGCGGAGAGTAAGAGATTCGAACTCTTGATACCCTTTCGGGTATACACACTTTCCAGGCGTGCTCCTTCAACCACTCGGACAACTCTCCTTTTTTAAAGGAGGGCAAAAATACAGCATCAATCTTTA
>NZ_JANPCM010000506.1:0-20051 GCF_031430955.1 Ferruginibacter sp. | reverse complement strand
GGGCTGATGGAAATTGCAGATATTTTTGTAGTAAATAAAGCCGACAGGCCCGATGCAGATACTTTTGTAAAAAATTTACGATTGATGCTTGCCCCTTCTTTCAGTAATCATACCACTCCTGTGCCTGTTATAAAAACAACTGCATCGCAAAAAAAAGGTATAGCAGAGCTTTTAGCTGCTATAATATTAAATATGCAGCAATCAATAGTAAACATTAAACGCAACTGGCTGCTTGCAGAAAAAGCTTTTCATCTTATTGAACAAAAACGTATGAATGATGTTAGCAAAGAAGAATTAAAAAATAAAATAGCGACCGAAGGAAATAATTTTAACCTGTATAAATTTATAAAAAAATACTACTGATGGAAATGATATCAAATAAAAACCTGCCGCATATTGCAAAAAAAGAACCGGCAATGGTAAACGTAGTACCTGGAAAAATTTACGCCTGGTGTACCTGCGGCCTTAGCGAAAAACAACCTTTTTGCGACGGCACACATAAAAGAATTGAACATACTATTAATGAACATGATGAGCCCATACTGCCTTACAAAAGTTTAAAGGAAGCGTTTGAAAAAGAAGAAGAAATTTGGTTTTGCCAATGCAAGCAAACCAAAACACCTCCTTACTGCGATGGCAGCCATAATAAACTTAAATAAATTTAATCCCAATCGCAACCAATTGGTGCTCCTGGTGGTATTGCCGCATGAATGGTTGGTTTTGCCTTTTCAGGTGCCTTCATTCTTTCCAATGCTAAAATAAAATTACCTGTCAGTAATTGGTCTGTTGTATTTTTTTGTTGCAGCTCAATATATTTTTTTAAATCATTCAATGCTTTTTGTACAACTGCTTTGGCTGTAAAAGAAGTATTATCATCAACACTAACTGCTAATAAATAAGTCAATAAAATTTGTTGGGTTTGTTGCTGAATTAATTTTTCCATCCCCGTTCCTGGTGCAGCTTTCCATGTTTTATTTATTAAGATATTGATCATTTCATTTAAGCCCAGGCCGCCATTGGCTGCTTCATACTGCACCATTCGGTTAATTCTTTCTGTATTAAATAAAAAAGACAGAGGCAGATCAGCCGCAGTTTCTGCAGGAGAAATTGCATCAAACGCCAAGCCGGTTCTCTTCTTAAATAATTCTCTTGTAAAATTATACCCTGTTGGCCGTGGTGGAATTAATTTTACAATATCATCCGGCAATAATAAAAATTTTGGGTCAATGCAATCCATTATTGCACTCAATGCTTTTAATTGTTCTTCTTTTGATAGTGCTTTTGTAATCAGTTGTCCATCGCCACGCAATGCATAAGTATAGTTTAATCCACCCACTAATTTTGTTACTGCCTCAATTTGATAACGATGGTATAAATACACCGGTACCAATACATCTTCCAGCATTGCCATGGGCATACCGGGGCGAATATTTTTTTCTCCAAATTTTTCCAATGCTTTTTTTCTCACTTTAATTACCTCATTTAATTCTGCAATAGCATCGCTGCCATTATCCCATAAATGTGCTGTAGGGTGTAAGCCGCCTGCTGCCCTTGCATCACGGTCACTTATAAATTGTAATCCCTTTTTTGTGGCATCGGTTAACATTTTATTTAATGCTGCTGCTTCATCTGTTGTTGCAGAAAAATCCTGGTAACCCCATGTAATAGCAACCTTATCCCATTCGCCAATTTTATCATCGTACGCATTATTCAAATCAATTTCGCCTTTTGCATTAAGCCTTACTAACGGATGCGGATAATCCATAACGCTGGCACGATTATTTACACTGCTTGCATAATTATGTACCAGCCCCAACGTATGGCCTACTTCATGTGCAGCCAGTTGCTTCAATCTTTCTAAAGCCATCTTCAACATTTTATCATCGGCAGGCATACCATTTTCAAAAGGTGCCAGCAAACCTTGTGCAATCAAATAATCTTGCCGCACCCTTAGTGAACCAAGTGTTACATGGCCTTTAATAATTTCTCCGGTACGTGGGTCAACAACAGATGCGCCATAACTCCATCCTCTTGTAGAGCGGTGCACCCAGTTAATAACATTGTAACGAACATCCATGGGGTCGGCGCTGTCGGGTAATAATTTTACCTGGAAAGCATTGATGTAACCAGCCGCTTCAAAAGCCTGGTTCCACCAGCCTGCACCTTCAAGCAAAGCGCTGCGTATGGGCTCGGGTGTACCATTATCTAAATAATAAATAATTGGTTTTACCGGTTCACTCACTGCAGCACCCGGATTTTTCTTTTTTAAACGATGGCGTATGATAAAACTTTTTTCTACCGGTTCGCTCACTGGTGTGCTGTAATCAAAATAGCCCGTATTAATAAAACTGCTTCGGGCATCAAATTTTCTTGGTTGATAATTACTGTCGGGCAATTGCACAAAAGAATGGTGCATGCGTAAAGTAATGGCTTCGGCGGCTGGTGTTACTGATTGTACAAAATTGCCCACCGTTCCATCTGCATTGGTTAATGTAATGGTGGCTTCAATTTCTGTATTAAGCGGAAAATTTTTTGTGCGTTCTAAATAAATTGCCGAACGTGTTTTATCAAATGTGTAACTGCCCTGTTGTGCTGCTTTTATTCTGTTGGCAACCCTCATGGCATCTCTTAAAATAAAATCAGTGATATCTACCAATACTGTATCATTAGTTTGTGCTTCTATTGTAAAGCCCCACAATGCAGACTGAGCAAAGGATTGCTCCACTGCTCTTTTTTCGTTGGCATCTTTAGTAACAGCACGGTAAGCATAGTTGGGTGCAATCATCAAAATTTTTCTGCCTACCTTAATAAATTTTACAATTTTTGTTTCGCCCAGTAAACCACGGTCTAATCCAATATCGTTGGAGCCCAGGCCGGCAGGTAAGGATTGCTGGTATAAAATTTCGGTGTTAAGTTTATTGATCTCCAGCCATATTTTTCCGGAAGATTCTTCCCAATAGAAAGTCATGAAGCCTGCATTCTTTTTCATGTCTTTTGTTTTTTCTTCTATTGCAGGAAGTTTTTGTGCAAAAGCAGCGAAAGAATAAAATAGCAGAGGTATAAAAAAATATTTCATGTGTGTTGGTTTAGTGCACACAAGATAATGGTGAAATGGTCAATGGCGAATGGCGAATAGCAGAAATATTAAAAAAAATATTACACTAACTATGTTTGTTCTTTATTGCTCCTCCACCAGCGGTAACCAATAAAGCCAACAATTGCAAAAGGTGCAGCCATTAAATATAAAATACCGCTATTCATTCCTTTGGCGGGTTTTTCACCTAACTGTGATGCTGTTTTTGTACAAACAGAGCATTGTGCATTTGTTGCTGCACTAAAAAAACTAATGCAAAAAACAAGTAATAATATTTTGAGAAAAAATTTCATCTGATACTGCAAAGTTACTAAACAAAATACCCTTTTAACTTATTGTTTAACTAAAAATTTTAAAAAAACCTGTTCTTAAAAGCTAAACTTGCTTTTACTTTGCTGCAAATTATTTATTGCATGTTTAAATATTTTTGTACACTTTCAATTAGTTTTTTAACTGCTGCTGTTGTAATGGCACAGCCTGTAAAACAGGCAGCAGTTTTTTACAAAACAGGTTTAAAGCTGGAGCAGAAGGGTATGTATTATGAAGCCATTGCTGCTTATAAAAAAGCAGTATCATTAAATAAGAAATACGACTCAGCGTATTTAAGGATGGGGGCGATTTATACAAAAATTAATAAGGCAGACAGTGCTGTTATTATTTTAAAAAATGCGGTAAAAATAATTCCCGGTTTTTCTGGTGCTTATTTTGCTCTGGGAGGTATTTACAGGGATATAAAAAATGATCCCGGCGAAGCTATAAACAATTATTTAAATGCGCTAAAAACAGACAGTACCAATAAAGTAATTTTTTACAGTTTAGCCTGGTGCAGCAATGCAAAAAAATATTACAGAGAAGCTGTAAAATACGCTATTAAAGCGCTTGAAATTGACAATGATTATAAAGCGGCTTACAATGAATTAGGACATGCTTATCACCAGTTAAACGCCAATGAAGAATGTATTGCTCAGTTAAAAAAAAACCTGGCGGTTTCGGTAAACGATCTCCCATTGTTATACACCGGTTATTGCTATTTGGAACTTAAACAAAAAGATGAAGCCCTGAAAATGTATGAAGAGTTAAAAAAAATAAATCCCAGAATGGCAGAAGGGTTGAAGAGAAAAATTGATGCCATGCAATGATGCAGCTATCTTATTTCTGATGTCATCGCTGCATTATAAAATACTTCCTGGTCAAAAAATTTAGGTTCTGTAATAAAAGCTTTTAAATTTCCTTTCATAATAGTTGATGACAATAAATCATCGGCCCTGTACACTACCGGTGTTTGAGCCGCCAGTAATTTTTTAGCCCCTTCAAGTGTAACTGCATAAGCATGTGTACAATCATGAAAGCCAGCTTTTTTCAGGTGTGTACTAAATGGCTTTGGCAAAAGATTATTTACCATTGTATAACTCCATTTCATTAAACCGGCAGCACTGAATATTTTGTAAAAAAACTGTTTTATTTTTAAAGTCTGCGTTATTTTTTCATGTTTTAAGTAGCCCAGGTAAACCAGTTCCCAGTCATGCGGCAACTCATTTAAAACATTTGGCAGCAAATTAAGTTTTTCAAATAATGGCAACGCATCATCTTCCAGTATTAAAATTTTTTTCCAGTTATGCTTTATCATTTCTTCATACACCATACGGTGAGATAAAGAACAGGCTATCTCACCTAAATTAAGCGGCTTACCCTGCCGCTGCAGTTGTTTTGCTTTTATTTCATCATAAGTACCATCCTTTTTTACCCTCTCCAAATCCAATTGCAGTTTGTCTGCTCCCCAAAAAAAATGAAATGGCAAACCCTGTAAATGCTCCTCTACGCTTTTATGCCTGTCGGTAAAGCGGGTAACAGTTACAACAAATATCTTATCAAAATATTGTTGCAGTAAATTGCTTATGTCGGTTGGAATATTCAGTGTGAATGTTTTTATAACAACAAAAATAATGGATTAAAGAACAGCTGAACTTAATATTGTTAATATAGCTATTGATAAACATTTTTGTTTCAACTTAGAGGCTGTTTCAGTTATTTATTTTTTTATTTGGCTAAAGCCTACAACCTCTATTTGCATTACCACGCCTTTAAAGGCGTGGTAATGCAATGAAAATACAAAAGGCTTTAGCCAAATTGTATTCTGTTAAAATTAATTCAAACAGCTTCTTAGGATATGAAAGTTAATTTGAAAATGATTACTTAGGTTATAACTTGTAATAAAAATATTATTTCCAGGGCGCAGGTGTGTATGCTGCTAATTTAAAAATAGGGTATTAATCCATTCTTTTAAATGATATTTCTGCCTGATTGTTTCATCTATTTCTTTATAAGGTGTTTCAAAAAACCAGTCGGGTATATTTATATCATCAGTATCAATAATAAAAATATTATTCTCATCAAAAAAATCATAGTTTTTAATTTGCTGATTATTGGTAATTAATTTCTTATTTAAACCCAGCGCTTCCAGTGCCCTGAATGTAAGACCACACTGATTTTCTTTTTGTATTTCCAGCAATATGGATGAACCAGCAATTTCTTCTAACATGGTTTGATACGGAATAACAGTATGTGCCGGTATTACAAACTTATACTTAAAAGGTTTTTGCCTGTACACTTTAATTGTATTTGCAATACCTTTTGAATTTAGATACCCGGCCACTTTTTCAAGTGCAGCAATACGTTTATCATACGATACCAGGCAATAAACATTATTAATAACTTTTGCAGGTATATCCTGGTAATAATAAAAATTGTTTAATGGTGTAAAGCCATAGTTTTTACAATCCTCTGTATCAAAACTGTATACTTTAGTAAACAAATTTTTTATTGCGGCTTTACGTGGAAAAAAAGCCAGGCTATCCCAGTAATACGCAACAAAATCCTTGGTTTTTGACTGCAGTAAATGAAGTAATTCATCGTTTATTAAATCAGGCCTTATAATTACTATCCTGTCGTAATAATGTTGTTGTTTGTTTATTTGTTCTTTTACCAGGTTGTTAAAATAAATGGGTTTTAAGTTTATATTTTTAAATGTTTTTAAATAAAAATTAGTGGCCCGGTGATAAAAATTTTTGTACCTGAATTTATTTTTATAAATATCCAAATCAATATAATCTACCTGCACACCGGTAAGCAGTGCAAGTTCTTTTTGTACCACTTTAATTATACCCACACTATCTGGTGCAAGAAATAGAATTTTTTTCATGGTAAAATTTAATTGTGCCGGTAAGCAAATACATTTATAGCCATATCCATATTCTGGCAAGCAAGGTCTTTATCAATAAAAGGGCTTCTACGTGAAAAAGATTGTTTAAGATGATACCGGAAACCATTTTTTTTCAGCAGCTGCAATAGATCTTCCAAATGCTGTTCTTCATTTATATAACTGTGATATTCCACAAAAATATTTTCAACATTTTTTAAAAGTGCTTCGCAACTTTTTAATACCCGGTATTCTGCACCTTCAATATCCATTTTAAGAAAATCAATTTTCTCCTGCAAATAATCAGCAAGTATTACTGTTTCTACTAAAGCCGGTTTCTGGTTTGTATATACATTAGTTACACTTCCTCCCATTCCCTTATCTGTAAAAAATTTTAATGTGGTCACTTCGTCCCAAACTGCTTTTTTATGCAGTGTTACATTATTTAAATTATACGTTGTTATATTATTTTGTAAAACTGGAAATATAGCTTCTTCAGGCTCAAAAGCAATAATTTTTGCAGATGGATATGCTTTTGAAAAGTAATATACACTTAATCCCATATTAGCCCCGCAATCAATTATCAATGGATTTTTTGAAGCAGTATTAAACTCGTAAATTTTGTCTTGTATTATTTCTTCATAAGATGCATGAAAACTTCTTGCATCATGAAATTGAAATTTACTGCCTTCAACCTCCGCATAACCGCTTACTCCATAAGGCTGCTTTTTCATTTCATCTAATTCACCTGCGTTAAAATATTTTTCAATATTTTTTTTATTTTTCTTTTTAAAAAAACTGAGCATAATAATTTTTAATTTTAAGCAGGCAGTAAAAGATGATTTTTTTGCAGGCGGATTTTTATAATTATTAATTAAATAAAAAGGCAACTATTGAATATCTGTACTGCAAAATAATGCATAATTATTTTACTGCAACAACAAACAGATTGTTCAAATTAAAAAACCCGGAAGTATCAGTTCCGGGTTTATAAATATTTATACAATTTTTAAACTGCTTCAGTCTTCATTTGTTTTGAAACCCTTGAGCGTTCGTTTTCGTCTAAAATTACTTTACGCATACGAATGCTTTTTGGTGTTACTTCAATACATTCATCCTGCTGAATATATTCCATACACTCTTCTAAAGTCATCATAATTTTAGGGGCGGCACGGCTGGCATCATCGCTGCCGCTGGCACGGTGGTTAGTTAATTTTTTTGGCTCGGTTGCATTTACATTTAAATCACCTGGCTTAATATGCTCGGCAATTATCTGGCCTGCGTAAACTTCTTCACCCGGGTCAACAAAAAACCTTCCCCTGTCCTGTAATTTATCAATAGAGTAACCAGTAGTTTTTTCTGTGTTTTTAGAAAGTAATACACCATTGCTTCTTCCGGGTATTACACCTTTCCACGGACGGTACTCGATAAAACGATGTGCCATAACTGCTTCACCAGCTGTACCTGTTAGCATAGTGCTACGCAATCCTATTAACCCCCTTGATGGAATTTCAAATTCTAAATGCTGCATTTCGCCTTTACTTTCCATAATGATCATTTCGCCCTTGCGCTGCGTAACTAAATCAATTACTTTACCACTGTATTCTGCAGGCACATCCACTACTAAATTCTCATAGGGTTCATTTCTTTTACCGTCAATTTCTTTTACTAAAACCTGTGGATTACCTACTGTTAATTCAAAACCTTCTCTGCGCATGGTTTCAATTAATATTCCAAGGTGTAAAATACCACGGCCAAAAACTAAAAAGCTATCTGCACCATCGGTATCTTCTACACGAAGGGCTAAGTTTTTTTCTGTTTCTTTCATCAACCTGTCACGCAAATGGCGGCTGGTAACAAACTTACCTTCTTTACCAAAAAATGGTGAGTTGTTAATGCTGAACATCATACTCATGGTAGGCTCATCCACACTTATCACTGCTAATGCTTCAGGAAATTCTGCATCGCAAATGGTGTCTCCAATATTAAAAGTTTCCAATCCAACTATTGCACAAATATCTCCTGCAAAAACTTCTGTTGCTTTCTTTTTGCCCAATGCTTCAAAAGTATATAATTCCCTTACTTTGCTTTTTACCAGTTTACCATCTGCCTGTACCATTACAATATTCTGTCCTTCTTTTATACTGCCACGGGCAACTCTTCCAATAGCAATCCTGCCCAAAAAGGCTGAATAATCTAAAGAAGTAATTTGCATTTGTGTGGTGCCTTCGTTAACTTTTGGCTCGGGTACATGCTCTAAAATAGCATCCATCAAAGGAAAAATAGTATCGGTTGGTGTTATTGAAGTATTCATCCAGCCCTGTTTGCTGCTGCCGTAAATAGTAGGAAAATCCAATTGATCTTCAGTAGCATCAAGGTTGAAAAATAATTCAAATACCGCATCATGCACTTCATCTGGTCTGCAATTTTCTTTATCTACTTTATTAATAACTACAATTGGTTTTAAACCTAATTGTAAAGCTTTTTGTAATACAAAACGTGTTTGTGGCATTGGCCCTTCAAAAGCATCCACCAATAATAAAACACCATCAGCCATTTTTAAAACCCTTTCCACTTCTCCGCCAAAGTCACTGTGACCAGGGGTATCTATTACGTTAATTTTATAGCCTTTATAAGTAACTGATACGTTCTTACTAAAAATAGTAATGCCTCTTTCTCTTTCCAAATCATTATTATCCATTATCAGTTCGCCAGTTTCCTGGTTATCTCTAAAAATGTTAGTGCTATGCAAAATTTTGTCAACAAGGGTGGTTTTACCATGATCTACGTGGGCAATAATGGCGATGTTACGAATATTCATTGTGATGATTGTTGTGGTAAAGTATTGTAAACCAATACGGTTATAATCTATACCCTTTTTTTTTGAGGTGCAAAGGTACGGCAAATAAACGGTCTTTCCTTATTAAATAGCAATGAAATTAAGTGTTATTGGGTATTGCAAATAACTGCTGCCTGGTATAATTTTATGGTAAAAATTATTTTATGTTACGCTTATTTACAACTGCCTTTTTATTCGTTTTTGTTAGCATTAATGCCGCTGCACAATTAACTGCCAAAGAATGGTTTAATAAAGGTGTAGCCTTAAACGATGTATCTGATAATACAACAGCTGTAAAAGCATTTGAAAAAGCTATTAAGTTAGATGCACAATATGCAGATGCTTATTACAGGCTTGGGTGGACACATAATGAACTGGGTGCTTATGACAAAGCAATTGAACATTTAAAAAAGGCCGTAGAGTTAAAAAAAGATTATGCTTTTGCTTTGCAGGAAATGGGCTATGCATACAAGAAAAAAGAGAATTATACTGATGCACTTAATTATTTTAATAAAGCCATTATTGCAAAACCTGATTACGCAACGGCTTATAAACAGTTAGGCGATGTGTACATTAAATTAAAAAGAGGAACAGAAGCTGCTACCGCATACGAAAAAGCATATAACCTGGATAATAAAAATGAAGGCGCCTGTTATGAACTGGGTTTCTGGTATAATGAAAACAATAATTTTGAAAAAGCTTTGGAGTGGTTAAACAGGGCCGCTGCTATAAAACCGGCAGTTAACACTTATAATGAAATTGGTTTTGCAAAGTATAAACTTTTAAAAAACGACGAATCGATTGCTGCATATAAAAGCGCATTGCTTATTGATGGCGGTAACGGAACTGCTTATAAAGGTATAGGTGATGTGTACAGAAAGAATTATACCCCCGCTAAAACAACAGAGGCAATTGAAAATTACAGAAAGGCTATTATTAATAACCCTAAAAGTACTGGCGCTTACTTTGGTTTAGGATGGTGCTTTAACGAGTTGGGGAAATACGACAGTTCTATTGTAATGCTGAAAAAAACAATTGAACTGGATGCCACTTTTATTGCTGCCTATACCGAACTGGGCTATGCCCAATACATGAAAGGATTTTACACCGATGCTTTAAATACTTTTAATAAAGTAATTGGTATTGATGCCAAAGTAATATTACCTCGCTATTATAAAGGCTTTGTATATGTTGCCCAAAAAGACAAAGCCAATGCCACAAAAATGCATGAAGAACTTAAACAGTTGGATAAAAACCTGGCTGATAAATTATTAATAAAAATAAATGCTTTGTAGCAGGTATTTATTTGATTACTGTTTTATACCAATTATTTTTTTATAAACCCTTTTATATATTTTTTATCGCCTGCCGTTAAAGAAAAAATGTATTCGCCTGCCGGCAATTCTTTTAAAGAAAGGGAGTAATAATTATTTCCTCTTTCGAACAATGGTGGTGCCACAGTTTTCACCACTACACCTGCGGAATTAATTATTGTTATATTACAGCGAATCTTTTTATCCAGTATAAAATTTACATTTAAAACATCGGTTACCGGGTTTGGAAATATTATAATATTATAAGCATCTTTTGATGCTTTTATTAAAATAGTTTTTGAATAATTAAAGGTATTGCCCCTGTTTATCATTTTTAAACGGTAATAATAAGGTGTTACAGTACTAATATTTTTATCGCTGTAATTATAAGTGCCTTCTTCCCTGGGTTGGGCTGTAATGGTTGCAATTCTAATAAAATGCTGCCCGTCTGTACTTCTTTCTAAATCGTATTCTTTTAAATTAATTTCATTGGCAGTTTTCCATTTCAACTCATTTGATTCATTAATTTTTTCGCCATCAAATGTTAATATTTTTACAGGTAAGGAAATTACATTAAGTGTAACCCTGTAAGTTTTCATTTCGTTGTGGCCTTGGCTGGTAAACAGATTTCTCCCGCTAAAAGCGGCGTCATTCATATCAGTTTCTACATGAGTGGCATTTTTGGCTTGGGCTATCGGTAAACCATATTCAAGATTTGGGGTAAGGCTTATATCATTATTACCTAAATTCCAAACTCTTGTTACAATACCACGTATTACTCCTTCTTCTGCCGGTTTTACAGCCCATATCAAAGTATTAGGTTCAGTATTTTTGATAAAAGAAAATTCGTTAGGCAATAAGAAACTAATTGGGCTTACAACTGTACCACACACCATAGCGTTTTGATGCTCCAGTGCTTTTTTCATTTCATTGGCAGCGGAATAAGAAGTATGTGTTGTTATTGCAAAACGTTGGTTAAAAGTATTATCTCCTCCCTGGTTTGGAATACCCCAGGTATCAATCCTTCCACCAGCTAAAATATTTAACTGCCGGCTATTAATTGTTTCATCTAAAGAAACTAAACTGCTATTCCCGGTTTTCATAAAATAACAATCCTGATTACTAAGCGAAATGCCATAGTTAGTAACAGTATCGTTTACACTGGCAAAATGATTAATCGTATTCCAGTCGTACCGGGCATTTTGTGTTGCATAATGGCCGCCATTAGTGGTTAGTTTTGCTTTAATAACTGCACCGGTTTCTTCGTGCCAAACTTCCGGGGCAGCTATATTAAAGGAATAACTCCAAATTTTATCAGCATCAAACCCCTGTGTTATCTGGTTATCAATTTCTATACGGGGTATATTTTTAAATAGAGTAATTTTTGTGGTATGCGGAATAACTGATGAAGTTGTTGCTGTAGTAAGAATGGTTATTGAAACCGGGCCGTTGAATTCAACAGAAGATGTGCCGGTATTATCTGTGCCTGTTCCTAAATCATTAACATATTTGCCATTTGTAATTATTACAAGTTCTTTGCCATGTACTTTATCAAAAATACTTGTCAATACGCCCTGATTTGTATAAGCAACTCTAAAATATTGGTTCTCCACAACATTGCCCGAAGTAATACCTGCATTTGTAAAAGTTGTACCTGTGCCACTTTGTATTTCAAAAACTTTATAACCTACTGAGGGCACATCTTTTGCTTCAACTCTTATAAATTGAACAGCTCCTTTTGTAATAAATTGAAAAGGGACTTCAGCATTGGTGCTTACGTCCATAATTTTAATTGGTCCAGTTCCACTATAAGCATAATCTGCATAATCAGTACGTACCCAACTTAAAGGGTTAAAAGCATAAAAACGGGGGTTGCCTGATCCATTAGTAATTAAGTTTCCTAAATTACTTTGTGCAAGGGTATATAATTGATCTACGTAAGAGGAAAATGTGTTTTCGAGCCTGGTTTGAAAAACATAACGGTTGGCAAAATTAACAGCAAGTTCAAACCCTAATGAGTGCTCCCAATACAAGCTCAAAGCTTCGTAGGCTTCTTTTTTTAAATTATCTAATGTCCCTGCAAAGGTGGGTTCGTAATTAACTACAATTGCAGCCATGGCTTCGGCTGCCCGCAATTTTTCCAGCGAACGTTTTATTCTGCTACTCACTTCTGCAATAGACGCACAAGCATGCTCCCAGTCATTACCAAAAGTTTGTGTTACATCGGGTAATGAAGCGCCATAAGCATTTTCAAAATCCCTAAAAAAATCAACCTCGTTAGATACAATAACCTTGCGGCTTGCAGTGGAACTATCCATAGCGGCATTTACCAATTGATCCGTTGTTGTTAGTAAATCATCCCAACCAACACCAAAACCGGCAGCAATATCGTAAGGGTAAGGTGCAGTATTTGTTTTTGAAGTAAGGTCGGCTATTGTAGGTCGTGAATCTCTTGCTTCTGCATACCCTCCCAAAGATTGGTTTTGACCCATAGCTTTAAGGCTATACCATTTTAATAAAATTCTATTGGTATCTAAGCCTTTGTACCAGTAAATTTCTTTTTGCCTGTTAGTTAACCCGGTTACGGGGCTAGTACAATCGCATACGCCATGCCAGCAGTATTTCGCCCCGGATCCTTTCCAAAGCGAAGCAAGGCCAAGTGGCATTGTTTGATTTTCCATTGCAGTAGCCATATCAAAATCTAAAGCAGAGTCTCTTTCCAATTGCCCGGCATAATACATACTACGTAATACTGCTTCAGTTGGCACTGCACCATAAGTAATTACCAAAGGAGAATAAGGAACAGTAATTTTTCCTTGACGGATCTGGGTTATAAGTCTGCCAAATTGTGCAGGTGTACGATACTTCTGATAAGTTTTTACCCAAAACCATCCGTCGCAGTTCCATTTACTTTGAAATTCCGGCAGATTGGTTGCAGTAGCATCATTAATATCAAGCCAGCTATCCAGCATAGTTAAAAAAGCTGCTTGGTAAGTAGCTGAATCAGCCGTAAACATATAGTCCGTATGATCATCATTGGAAATATAAATACGTTTTTGCTGTGCATTTACAGAAAGTTGCAAAAATAATAATATAATAACCCCTAACTTAGTAGATGTTCTCTTCATAATGTTAATTGAAAATGTCTGAACTAAAATTTTTTGAATATTAACCAAAAAACTCAACTTGGTTACTTAAGGGGAAAGAGGTTTTCTTAACAGGATAAAGTGAAGCAAGTACAAACCTAAGATTTTTTTTTGATTAAATCATATCCGCAGTTATAAATTAGTAAGAATGAAAGAAGTAAGAAAAATTGGTACAAGAAAAAGAATTGCTTTAGTAGCACATGATAATAAAAAAGCAGATTTAATTGAATGGGCCGAACATAATAAAATTGTACTGGCCCGGCACGAACTTATTGCAACAGGTACAACGGGTAAATTATTAGAAGAAAAATTAGACCGGCCCGTTAAAAAAATGCTGAGCGGCCCATTGGGTGGCGACCAGCAAATTGGCGCCATGATTGCCGAAGGAAAAATTGATGTGTTGATATTTTTTTGGGATCCCATGGAAGCACAGCCACACGACAGCGATGTAAAAGCATTATTAAGACTGGGCGTTGCCTGGAATATTTTACTGGCTTGCGACAGGGCAACAGCCGATTTTATTTTAACCTCGCCATTAATGCATCAGGAGTATGACACACAAATACCTAATTATAAAAATTATTTAAAAAGAAAAGTGGTACTGTAAAATAATTAGTTAGCGGCTATTTTATCACACCGTTTAAATTGACAAAAAGATATTCTAAAATGACTTCGATAAAGAAATTCTTTAGTAATTTATTTTCTAAAAAAAATCAACCACTTCTTGAGGACATTTCTGACCCAGTAGTTGAACCGACTGTTCATATTTCTACAACAAAATATATCCAACATCCACAAGGAGACTTTTACGTTATGGACGGAGTCTGTATTACTTGTGGAGCACCAGAGGCAGAAGCCCCAGACCTAATAGAACATCAAAAAATCGAATACGGACATTGCTACTTCAAAAAACAACCAGAAACAGAGGATGAGATAAATAGAGCAATAAATGCTGTAGCTGTTTCTTGTATTGCGGGGCTACGTTATAGAGGAACTAATGAAAGCATTTTAATGAAACTTTACGAAATTGGAGAACAAAACCAATGCGACAATACACCAATTTATAAATACAAAGAAGTCATTAGAAATAAAGTGGAGTTCAGTTTTAAAGGCACAATTCAAAAACTACAAAACATATTAAAAACCAAAATTCTGAAAAGAGACTATTACAAAATACTTGACTTTAAAACTAATGAGAAAGACTTGTTTCAATTTACACTAAGGTGGACAGATGGTTTAACGGGAACAATTTATAAATGTAATTTTCAAGCAGGTGGACAATGCAAAATTGAAATGTCAAAAGAAAAAGATGGTTACTTTGGTTCCATTAGAAGTCATTCAGAGGATTTGAATAATATCTTGAGTAACGAAGAAAATATTTCTGAAATTCATTGGTTTAATTTTGACGGCGAAAGGAAGCCATTCTAACAAAAAACAGCCGTTAACATAAGGGCTTTGCTGCAAGGCTGGCTGGACAAACAACAATGCCCTGCCTGCAAAAAGCCCTGTTCGTTTTAAACCCTGATGTATATTTTTCTTTTATCTAAAAAATAACCAACCAGCCAGCAGAATAACATAAAGCAAAGAGCAAAAAGAAAAGAGCCAGGGTATGCTCCTGCATGCAGAAAAATATTATTATAGATCCATTGGTAAAAAGAGGTTTTATTATCTACTCTGAAAAAATTTAATAAAATTGCAGCTAACTCAGAAAGTAAATAAATAAATAACGGGTTGCGGCCAAACACTTCAAAAAAATACGTCCACCGGGTTTTATTTTTAAAGTTGATGATATAAATTATAGCTGCAATAATTATACAATCCAGGCCAACAGTATGTAATACAAAACTACTGGTCCATAATTTTTTATTGATAGGAAAACTTAAACCCCAGCAGTAGGCTATAAAAACCAACACCGCTCCGCCCAGCAGCAAAACTGTCAAACCTTCGTAAGTATTTCCTTTTTGCTGAATGTATTTTCCCACCATATAACCGGCCACAACATTTGCAACGCCGGGTAATGTACTCAGCAATCCTTCGGGGTCAAAAGCTACACCCTCGCCATGATACAAATGTTTTTCTCCCAGCAACCACCTGTCTAAAATTGAACCGGCATTACTCTGCATATTTAATGGGTCATTTGCATCACCCAATGCATATAACAGTATCCAATAGCCCAATAAAAAAAGTACACTTATAATAACTGCGGTTTTTGGTTTACAGTAATAAATTATCAGCGATGCTATGCCATAACAAAGTGCAATACGCTGCAGCACCCCAAAAACCCTTGTTTCTGCAAATGGAGAAAAAATAAAATTTCCGGTAACATCTCTTTTAACAAAAGGAAACCAGTACATAAGGTAACCCAATAAAAAAATGATGACTGTTCTTTTTAAAATTTTCCAAAGCACTTTATTTTGAGAGAGTTTTTTCCACTTGAACATTACAAAACTCATAGCATTACCTACAGCAAATAAAAAAGAAGGGAATACCAAATCGGTTGGTGTAAAACCATGCCACTTTGCATGCAGCAGTGGCGAAAAAGTGGTAGCTCCATTGCCCGGCGTATTTACAATTATCATAAAGCAGATCGTCATTCCCCGGAAAACATCCAGGGCAGTAAAACGTGGGGCAGTTAGAGTCATAAGCAAACATTGAAGTATACAAAATAATCATTTTTATTTAGGAAATAAACATTTGTAATTATAATATTCACGTTTTAAAAAGTAAAAGAGAAAACCCTTTTGTTGCTTTCTTCCACTATTGATGTTTCTATTGAAAGCCATGCAATAGGTTTTATAGCGGAATAATACAGGAAGAATAAGAAGGTGATGGAAGTGAAATTGTAATTATATAACTTTCATCAAATAATTTGAATTTAATATTCAATAATTCAGGTATTTTGCATACGTGAAACCCATCTACAATTTATTTTACAATTTTCTTCCTTTAAAAAAAGTTAATACCGATAACCAGCTTTTTTTATTAACAGAAGAAGAAATAAAAAACATACACCGCAAAGAAACTATTGCTGTTTGGCTGGCGGCATTTATTGGCGCCATGGGTGTGCTGTTATTATATCTGCCGCAATATGCTTACCCAGTTTTTTTTAATGATACAGTACTTTCTCTTTTTGGTAAAAAATTTTTACTGCCGCTAACCTTAATAATTTACACCATCATTTTAGTAATTATAGAAATTTTACTGCTCACCCTTTTAAATATTTGGTGTGCACACGAAGTGGCTGTTGCAACAGGTTTTTTAAACTACCAGTTAAAAAAAGAGAAGAGAAATTTATTAATCAATATCAGTCTTGAAAAAAAGAACAAGGAAATTTTACAATACGGTATTGATCCTTTGCAGGGCATCAACAAAAAAGCATTGCTGGCCTGGAATTTTATTTTTATTTTAAAAGCTACCCTCAGCAATATGCTCTTTAAAATTTTTATACAAAGGGCGCTGGGCAGATACGCTATAAAAGCGGTACAGGATTTTGCAGGCATTCCCATTTTTGCATTATGGAATGCGTATGGGACAAAAGTAATTTTAAAAGAAGCCCGGATAATTATTATGGGGCAAAACCTTATTGAAGATATTTGCAAACGTATAAGAAAAGATCAGCGGCCAACGGATGCTTTTAAAATTTTACTGTACGATACGCTGCAATACATCGCTATAAGCAAAAGAGATTTTCACCAAAATCATTTTTTTCTTACCAAAAATTTATTTGACATTTATAGTATTCAGCCAAAAGAAAAACATTTGCTGGAAGATGATTATTACAAAAAATTACAAGCCGCAGGAAAAGAAGAAAGAGAAGTTTGCCAGTTATTAATTACCGTAGGTTTTTTATTAGATGGCCGTTTATCGCGGCATGAAAAAGGGCAAATAAAAGAGTTACAGGATGAAGGACTTTTAGATGTAAACGCTGCCGAAATAAAAAAATACCAGCAGGATTTTTTAAATGGCAAGGGAATTGAGGGATTGATAAAGAAATATATTTAAACAAAACTCTTGGAGGGTTAGCAAGGCCCTCCAGGAAATGAAAAAGGGAGCAAAACCCTCCAAGTGTTAATTATGAAAGAAGAAAAAATATTTGTACCCAATATTGCCCTTTGTATTCTAATGGATGTAATTGGTATGGCCACTTATGCATTTCCTGGTTTAGCAGAATTTATTGATATTGTTTGGGCCCCGATTTCGGGATTAATTTTTTATAAATTATTTGGTGGTAAGTTTGGGCAGATTGGTGGCGCCTTAAATTTTTTGGAAGAAATAATTCCTTTTACCGATGCAATCCCTTCTTTCACTATTGCATGGTTTATCAGAAAAAATCAGGCGGATAAATTGGTTAAATAAGCTGCCAATATAGTTATTTATTTAAAAACTATTACAGCAGATTCGTAACCCTTCAATAAGCTTTTGTAAATTGCAATCTATTATTATGCAATTCAAACTAAACTCATCATATTCTCCGGCAGGCGATCAGCCGCAGGCTATTCAGCAACTTACCGAAGGTTTATTAAACGGTGAACGGTATCAAACTTTATTAGGCGTTACCGGCAGCGGTAAAACTTTTACCATGGCCAATGTTATAGAAAATGTACAACGGCCGGTATTGGTATTAACGCATAATAAAACATTAGTGGCGCAATTGTACGGCGAATTCAAACAATTTTTTCCGGATAATGCGGTAGGTTATTTTGTTAGTTATTACGATTATTATCAGCCCGAAGCCTACATGCCTGTAAGCAATACTTACATAGAAAAAGACCTGAGCATTAATGAAGAGTTAGATAAATTAAGATTACAGGCAACAGCACAATTACTCAGTGGGCGGAGAGATATTATTATTGTTGCCAGCGTAAGTTGCATTTATGGCATGGGTAATCCTACCGATTACGAAAATGGAATTATCAGGATTACACAGGGGCAACAAATTTCCCGCCAGGGATTTTTACATGCCTTAGTAAACAGTTTATACAACAGAAGCGAAGGCGATTTTACAAGAGGAACGTTTCGTGTTAAAGGCGATACCATTGATATTAATTTACCTTATGTAGATTTTGGTTACCGCATTACTTTTTTTGGTGATGAAATTGAAACGATTGAAACGCTGGAACTCAGCAGCGGCAAACGCATCAGCAGTGTGGAGAATGCGGCTATATTTCCTGCAACTTTATATGTGGCACCAAAAGATATGTTACAACAGGTGATACATGAAATACAGAATGAAGTGGCAGCGCAGGAATTGTATTATAAAAATTCCGGAAAATATATTGAAGCACAACGAATAAGTGAAAGGGTGAATTACGATTTAGAAATGATACGTGAACTGGGTTATTGCAATGGCATAGAAAACTATTCCCGTTTTTTTGACAGAAGAAAACCCGGCACCAGGCCGTTCTGCTTATTAGATTATTTTCCAAAAGATTTTATTGTGATGATTGATGAGAGCCATCAAACCATTCCGCAGGTGAGTGGTATGTATGGCGGCGACAGGAGCCGAAAATTAATTTTAGTAGATTATGGTTTTCGTTTACCCTCGGCGTTAGATAACCGGCCATTAAATTTTCATGAGTTTGAAGCGTTGACCGGGCAAACCATTTTTGTTTCGGCAACGCCTGCAGATTATGAATTAGAAAAAAGTGAAGGCATTGTGGTAGAGCAAGTGGTAAGGCCAACAGGTTTATTGGATCCACCGATAGAAGTGCGTCCGTCTATAAATCAAATTGATGATTTGCTGGATGAGATTGATAAGAGAATAAAAAAAGGCGATCGTGTTTTGGTGACTACATTAACTAAACGCATGGCCGAAGAGATGACGAAATATTTAGAACGCATCAATATAAAATGTAAATACATTCACAGCGAAGTAGATGCTTTGCAAAGAGTAGAAATTTTAAGGGAATTGCGCCTGGGTGTTATTGATGTGTTGGTTGGTGTAAATTTATTAAGAGAAGGATTGGATTTACCCGAAGTAAGTTTGGTAGCTATTTTAGATGCTGATAAAGAAGGTTTTTTACGCAACGAGAGAAGCCTTACACAAACTGCCGGCAGGGCCGCAAGAAATGTTGATGGCCTTGTAATTTTTTATGCTGATGTGATGACAGAAAGCATGCAAAAAACCATTGACGAAACGTACCGCCGCCGTGAAAAACAAATTGCTTACAATATTGAACACAACATTACTCCAACTACTATTATAAAAAATACGCAACAAATTATGGCGCAGGGTTCGGTACTGGATGTAAAAGGTTACGATCCTGCCAATCCTTATTCTATTAAACCCGATGAAGATATTATCAGCATTGCTGCTGAAGATGAAGTGGAATACAAAACCATTCCTCAAATGGAAAAGGGCATTGGCAAAATAAAAAAGCAAATGGAAAAAGCTGCTAAGGATTTAGACTTTATGGAAGCAGCAAGATTGAGGGATGAAATGTTCAGGTTGCAAAAAGAACTG
>NZ_JANPCM010000505.1:0-6930 GCF_031430955.1 Ferruginibacter sp. | reverse complement strand
GAAGGAAACAACAGTTGCTGCACATGGCCATGCGGTACATTTTTTAGCGCATAAAAATCCTGGTCGTGCGCTGGTATTTCAATGCCGCTTTCCCAACGAATGGAGCCATAAAAATTTAATGCGCCGGGGTCATTAAATTTTCCTCCGTCAATTCTTACATTGTAATAATGAAAGCCTTCATCCATTGGGCCTTCGGTGGTTCCCATCCAGGAAGTGTCTGGCATTTGCTTAAGTTTGGTGCCGCCTCTTCCACCAAGGCCCAGGCTCACCCGTACACTGTCTGCAGATGGTGCAATTATTTTAAACCGGGCATAGCCCTGCGAATTTACCTGCGGGTATTCCTGACCGGGCTGGTTTAATGTTGAAGGTTTGAAGTCTTCTATTACGGCAGCAGGAGGAGTGTTTTGTGCAAGACTGGTAATGCCTGTTGTTAAAATTACCAGCAGCCATAATAAAGGTTTGATGTTCATTTTTTTGTTTTTATGAAATAAAAAAATCTGTGAGCAGTTTCCAAAGTGTAGTTTATAGATAGTCAAGCAAATTTTTATTCTGTTTGTCTGATGTGTGTCAAACTTTTACAAGTTATACAGGCCGCAAATCTTAAACTACCAAAAAACCACAGCGAAGTATATTACACAAATGCCGGGAATTTTCTTTTTGTTGCCGTTAAAACGGGTTACCAAAATCTTCTACTCATTTATTTCTGTGATTCTATAATATTTATTTTAGCTTAGCTATTTTTAATCTTCCGTTAGTAATGGTCAAAGCATTCTGATAGGGATCAAAAAAGACTTTGAACTCTTCCAACTGAAATTGCCTGTCAGACATTCCCTGTCTAATATTCAAATAAGTTAACAACGAAGTTGGCAGTAGTACTACAGCCCAGTTAATAAAATTTATTTTACTTGATACCCGTTACGCTGTGGTCTGCTCAACATCTTATTAGCTTCATCATCATTTTTAAATTCTTCTTTCTTTGGATCCCAATATAATTTACGTTTCAACTTCATAGCAATATGATGCACCAAACAAGCACTGCAAGCCCTATGTGCTTCTTCAACAGGAGCAATGGGTGATTTGTTATCACGGATGGCTTCCAACCAGTTGCCATGGTGTTCTTTACTTATTTCAAAATGAAATTCCTTTATACCAATAACCGATTGTAAAATTTTAGGATTACTTGCATCTAATTTTTTTGCTTGTGGGCCCGGCTTGGTTGGGTCGCTGCTGGTAGCCTGGTAGTCGCCTCTTGAAACAAAAATCCATCCTCCTGTTCCTTCAAATTTTATTCCGTTTTGAAATTCATTGCTTACAATCATTTTTACCCCATTAGCATACACAGCGGCTGTTGTAAAAATTCCATGTACATCCCACAAGCCACCGGTTGCAAAATCAACTTTATCACACCACACTTCTACTGGTCCACTGCGTTCCATACCCATACCCCAATGTGCACTATCAATATGATGGGCACCCCAACCAGTAATCATACCAGCACCAAATTGTTCGCAACGCAGCCAACCGGGACGGCCATAGCCCACTTGCGGATGCACTCTTTCTTCGGTATAATAAACTTCAGGTGTGCCTGCCAACCACATGTCGTAGTTCAAATTTTTTGGAATAGGCATCTCCTCTTTTTTTCCACCAGAAGGATCGCCGGGCAAACCAACATACACCGTTTTTAATTCGCCAATTCTTCCATTGCGAACCAACTCGGCTGCATAGCGAAATTGTTCACTACTTCGTTGCTGACTTCCTATCTGAAATTTTACACCACTTTTTTGCACCACATCACTAATAATACGTCCTTCTTTAATTGTGAGAGATGCAGGCTTTTGCATATAGATATGTTTGCCTGCTCTTGCTGCTGCCACACCAATAATGGCATGTGTATGATCGGGTGTGCTAATGAGTACTGCATCAATATCTTTACTTTGTAACAACTCCCGATAATCGGTATATGCTTTTACACCATCAAATGGTTTACCATCTCGTTTGGTATAATAGTCATTAATTAATTTTTTCCCATCTTCTGCTCTAAGGCTATCTAAATCACATACTGCCATTAGTTGTGCGTAATCATATTGCCATACACCTGGCATATCATGCCCTCGGCTTATGCGGCCTGCGCCTATTGCAGCAATATTTATACGGTTGCTTGGAGCATTTTTACCAAATACAGATGCAGGTAGTATTGTTGGAAAACCCGACATAGCAATACCTGTTGCCATGGTAGCTTTGAATGATTTACTTAAAAATTCTCTTCTGCTAACTGTTGATTTGTTGCCGCCAATACCAAATGGGGAGTTATTCTTTTTCATATTTGGCTATTTCGTTTATAAAATGAAATCGTTATTTATGAACCTAGTTTTAGTTTTCATCAAGCCGTAATTATTTAAGTATTGTTTGTAAAATGAAACAACGCTATTATTAATTTAACCGCATGCTTATTGAAATTTATTTTTTTGTTGCAGATTGAGAATCGCCGTACCGGTTTAACTGAAATCCGTTTCCATCCGCATTCATCACTATATTTAAAATTTCAGCAGTGGAATAAAAAGTTTTATCCGATGAAGCCTTTAATACATACCTGTTAGCTGCATTAAGATACAATACCAATTGATAATTTTCTACTCTTAATTCAATATTATTTCCTGCTACCGTTGATAAGTGCCAGCATATTTCGATAGTATAACTTCATCTACTTTTACATCGGGCGTTTTAAAAATATATTGCAAGCCCCTGGTGTACGTTTCGCTTTTTGTTCCAGAGTGTCCTGTATTTTCAAGCACTTTCGATGTAATTTGTAATGATGTGTATTTACGGCTTTGTAAATGCGATACCATCTTTTCAAAATTTGGTACATTTCTTTCTACATCACCAATCGTAATATACAATTTTGCAGGTGGGTTACTTTTGTTTTCAACATATTTTTTCTCGTATTGATATAGTAATTCTTTATCCCACCCAATAGCGGGACTTGCTGCTGCGTAACCTGTAAACATTTCGGGGTGAGTAAACAATGTGTACATAGTAAACAAACCGCCTAACGAACAACCCATCAGCGTTCTGTTATTTACATCCGTTGTATAATTTGTTTCCATAAAAGGAAATAGTTCATTTTTAATAAACGATAAAAAATTATCGGCACCACAGCTTTGTGGTTGCCTGCTTTCGTTAGTAGGCGTATAATCTCTTGCCCGTAAGCTATCGGGATTAGGATTATTGCCGCCCCATGTAACACCAACAATAATTACTTCGGGAATAAAGCCATCAAAATACTGCTGGCCATAAATGGATTTTACCAACGGAAAATCCCATTGCGAATCCATCAAATAAACAACAGGATATTTTTTATTAGTTTTCTTATATCCGCCAGGTAGCAGGATATGTAATTGATATTCCTGCCCTACAACAATTTTGGAAGTAATTGTTCTTACTTCGGAACCTGGAATAGTAACTGCCGGGTACTGTGCTTTTACATGAAAAGTTGCAAGTGTACTTGCAATAAATAAAAAGAGATGCTTCATTACATATTTTTTATGGTGTAAAATATCTTGATGCAAATTGTAAAAAATACGGCCAGTTAGGCCCAATGGTGTGGCCGCCATTATGCTGGCGAAACGCAATATCTCCACTGTCGAGCAATGTTTGTTCGTCAGGATATGCTGTTGTGCCCAAATCTTTTTTACCTAATAATGTATAAACCGGACCGGCATAAGCACCGCCTAAAAACATTCCTTTTGCATCCACCCATTTACCTTCCACATTGGGAGAACCGGAACTAATGAATACCGGCCTTGGTGCACAAAGTGCAACCAGTTCATGTGCATCAACCGGCAAATCGTTTTGTGTTAAAGGATTTACTGCATATTTAATAAAATTGCCTGCAAACCAGTGATACTCTCCGCTTGAAGCAAGGTTCTCCACCTGTTCGCCATAAATACGGCGTAAAATTTTTGCGCCACCTGCACCTGATGAACCAATACAGCCCACTGCAATTCTTGGCTCAAAGGCCATTGTAACTAATGCAGCCTTTCCATATCTTGATAAACCTTCAATAGCAATTTTTTTTGCATCAACAGTTGCATCTGTTTCAAAATAATCAATTGCACGGCTTGCACCCCATGCCCATGCACGGAGTGTACCCCAATCATCGGGTTTTCTGGTTTGCCCTTTATTGCATAAACCAATAATGCCTTGGGTTAATCCTGCACCATTATCTGCCTGGTAACTTGCAGGTACAATTACTGCAAAGGCCCATCCTTTTTCAATCACCTGCTCTTGCCAGCTTTTTTGTACAAGGGTTCCCGCAGGTGGTGGCGGCAACCTGAAGCCCGGTGGAAACAGGAATCCAAATTCCATAATTACAGGAACGGCTTTATTATTATTTTTTGGTGTGGTTAACGAAAGTTGTATGTCTACTTTCAGTTGCGGATACAATGAATTATCTACATGCCCCAGTAAATTTTTTGTAACTGCTGCAATACCCCCAATAACAGTATCAATAGTGCTGGTAACTTCCCAGTTTACTTTGGGAGTATTTTTTGGCACACGGCCATAAATTTCTTTATTAAAGTCTTCTGCAATTTCTGGCCTTCTTTTGTTCCACCATGTTTTGGCATTGGTTACTTTTTTACCATTTTCTAAAACCAATGGGTCGGGCAGTGATGTGTATTGTGTGGCTTTAGCTTCATCGCTGTTTGCAGCATTGGGTGCAGATGGATTACCGGAAGGCCCCGGCCTTGTAGAAGTAATGTTCAATTGTACAAGCATATTTTCATAATCAGCTTGTGTTGCCTGTTGTTGTGCTTTGGCAACTTTATCATTTACCTGCCATAATTTAATATGTTCAGCTACCTCAATCATAGGTGCAATCAGGATATCTTTTTCCTGCTGCTTAATGTAAGAAAGAATTTTGCGGTGGTTATCAATGGAAACATTCAATCCGTTGCCACCACCCACACCATGAAATAATATTACCAGTAATGAATTTGTTTGTACAGATTTATCCACCCATTCCTTCATTTGTTCAAAACTGTGGTTGTTTACCACATAGCAATCTACATTGTACAAATCCACTTCATTTATTTTATGCATTTCATTACGCACAGCCCTTGCCGCAACAAAATCATTTTTCATACCATTGATAAATGAAGAGTCGCCAATTTTCATATCACCGCAGGTAAAGGCAAATGTTCTTTTTGTTTTTCCATCCAGCGATTGCAGAAAAAGATTCGTCATCCTGGTTTCATCTACCATACGTTTAACACTGTAATTATCCAGGTCATAATCTTTGCTTACCCATTCTCTTCCGGCGCCACCCATGCAGGGATGATATAAAGTATGGTTGCCTAACTCGTACCCTTTGGTGGTAAGATTTTTCCATTCGTTAAGCCGGGTTTGCATGGAAGCAGAGAAGGCCGTAATATAAAATGTGGCTTTTAACCCCAACGAATCTAAAACAGGCAGAGCATTATCCAAATGTTCGTTGATAGCGTCATCGTAAGTAATCACAACGGCACATTTTTTTCCACGCCATGCCTGGTTAAATTGTGCATATCCGTTTAATGAGAAACCGATAAAGAGAAGGAATATTATTTTTTTCATAATAATTTTTTATTGTTCTATTTTAAACCAGTCAAAATCTGTAAAGCCCCCGGTTTGTTTGGTTGCATAATTAAATAAGCCAAACCGGTAACCCATAAAATGAGGAAGGGTATATGTCATTTTAAGTTGTGTACCAGCTGTAAGCCAGTTTTTTCCATCCAGGCTGAAAAAGAAATTGGCAATATCTTTTTTATCGGTAAAATCGCATTGTGCTTTTAAGTAAACTACGTTTTGGTTTAGGGGAACAGATAATATTTCTTCGGCTTTACCACTGCCAGCATTTATCATTACAATTGTTTTATTACTGCCCTGTAGTTTTACACCTATTACACCATAATTTTTTTGTAATAAGCAAAGGCCTGCAAAATCGCCGTCTTTCATATTAGAAACATCCAGCGCAATGCTGCCTGCACATGCAGGGCCAATGGTTCGCTGTGTTAATGTATTTCTTGCTAATAAAAAAGAGGTATCAGGCCTGCCGGTTTTAAGACGCAGATAACCTTTCCTTTCCGTAACAGACCAAAGTTCATTAACGGGGTTATGGTTCCATTGCCAAACTAACGGTAATGCCTGATTTCTTTTTTTTCGGCTAAACTCATCAGACGCTACAATGCCGGGAATTAAACTTTTATTTGCAGCAAGGTTTAATTGCTGCGGCACTTTATTATCTATGCCAAGAACTGGCCAGCCATCCTGCCATTTTACGGGAACAAGATAAGGAATACGACCAACGGCGCCGTAATCCCGAAAGAGATAAGCATACCACTGGCCTTCGGGTGTATCAATTAAACCACCTTGTGCCACGCCTAAATCCTGCAGTGCAATTCTTCCTTCGTAAGGGCCTGTTATTTTATCTGCCCTGTGAATAACAACAGTACGCATACCGTCTTTAGGCCATGTGATATTGAACAAATAATATTTGCCATCTTTTTTAAACAATTGCGAACCTTCTCCTAATACACTATTGCCTAAACTATGAGTGGGAAGTGTGGAGTTTTCAATAACCACCTGGTTAATGCCGCCTTCTTTGATGGCCGAAACATCTTCATTTAATTCAACCAATGTTAATTTGCGGTTGCCATAAAGCATGTATACCTTGCCGTCATCATCAAAAAAAAGAGAATGGTCGTGCAGTGCCGGACTAAACACTTTTTCTTTCCACATACCCTGCTCTATATTTTTTGTTGTATAGATATGTGTTTTACCACTTGTTGCCGAAAATGTGCTTACGTAAAAACTGCCATCATGATAACGGATGCTGCTTGCCCAGGAACCCCTGCCATAAGTTGATCTTCCATTTTCGAGGTTCATGTCATCATT
>NZ_JANPCM010000504.1:0-7758 GCF_031430955.1 Ferruginibacter sp. | reverse complement strand
CTTTAAACTGTGCTTTGTAATGTCTAAGCTCTTTTTCAATGTCAGATAGTTGCGTATAAAATTCATCATTCTTTTCTTTGTTTGCCTTTCGTAAGGTTTTATTTGATGATTTTGTTTCCATTTATTTTAAGTTCGTTAAGTCGCAAATTTACAATTTTAATCACTGTAATTTTGCGGTGTTTCAATTTGTGTAGGGTGTCCAATAAAATAGCCGATAACTCAAATATATGCGAAAGTTTCATCTTTTAAAAATTTCCAAATCAGCTAAATTCTTTGCTTTCAAATTTTTATATAGAAATCAATATTAAATGCGAAACTTAGTAGCTTTAGCTTTTTAAATTTTTTTGCAGCAACAATTGAAAAAACGAAAGTTTTATTTTTTGAAAATTTTTATAAAAGATGGTATTATATAAAACCAATTCTACGCTTAGATAACACTTCGGCTTCGCTCAGTACTCAATAAGGGTATGCGGTAAAAGTGAGTGACACAACGATGCTCAACAGGATTAATGAAGTTCGTAACAAAAAAACTTACAAACCAAACGTCTTATTCATGGCTTTAAATAATCCCGGGGTACTCCAGGTGCCGGGTACAATCATGCGGCGTACGGTGTAAAGTGGTTGGGTACTGTCTTGCTTTGTAGATAATTGAAAAGCCATTTTTATATTGCGTTGCTGCAGCGCCGGTATGGCAGCAGCATTCCATAAACCAAAAGGGTAGGCAAAATAATCAACAGGTTTGCCGGTAATGCTTTGTAATTTTTGTTTGGCTTCGGTAAGTTGTATATTCCAATCGCTGTCGTTGTATTTGGTAACCATGTGATGGTCCCAGGTGTGGCCGGCAATTACATGGCCTTCATCCGATAATTGTTTCAGCTGTTCTTTGCTCATGTATCTTTTGCGGCCAATGGAAATGTTCATAATAAAAAATACGCCTTTAAAATTATGTTTTTTCATTTCGGTATAGCCAATAGTAAATTGTTCGGCATCGGTGTCATCAAAAGTTATCATAAATGGTTTAGGCGGCAGGGGGTTGCCGTAAGCCAAATAATTATACAATTGATCGGGTAAAATGGTTTGGTAACCACTGTCTGCAAAAGCCTGCATTTGCTCGGCAAATTTTGCAGGCAATACCATGTACTCACTAAGCCTTGCGTTTTGTATATGATGATAACATAGTACGGGTACCTGTGTACGGGATAAAATAGTTGCAGCATCGGCAATGGGTGCTGTAATGGTATCAGATTGTTTTTTTGTATCGGGATGAGTTGTGTCTGTAGTTTTTTCTTTTGTAGTATTACAACTAAATAAACAAAGCAGTGCTAGAACTAAAAAGCAATTTTTCATTAAAAATAAAATAGTAATTATTGAAACTGGATATAACTTGGCCTCGGAATTAATTTCATTAATTCATCGGGAGTAAACAGGCCATTTTTATCTTTACGGGTATCGTTTTTATAAAATAGTTTAAAGCCGGTAAACATTACGGGTTCTTTATAAATATACCTTAAGTACGTAGAGTTTTTTAAGATCTTATCGCCCCATCCGTCCATGTCCATAATAATCTGCACTTCGGGAAGTTTTTTTATCCTGGTATAATCGCTTACCATGCCCTGTGTAAAGCGGTGTACCATTAAAAGTTTGGGAGGCAAATTGTTTTTTCGTACCAGCTCCGCTAAATAGTCAACAGCTGCATTAATGTCATCTGCATTAAAATTACCAATTTTTGTTCCGGGTGTTTCACCATTTTTTAAAGAAAATTCAGGGTCTAATCCAAAGTGAACGTTGGGTAATTTTAAATAAGGTTCCAGTAAAACTATTTCTTCTTTTACGGTGCTTCCGCCAACCTGTATATCTAAAAATACAATGCTGTTACTTTCATTGGCCCATTTCATTATGGTGTCTATCTGGTCAAAAGGCATGCGCATGCGGTGTTTGCCATCTTTACCGGGTGAGCCCTGGGCCGTCATGGCAATATAATGCAACGCCTGAATTACCGGCGTTGACGGGTCGGCCACTTTCCACTTATCAACTTCTTCCTGTAATTTTTTAAGCATTTCAGCCTTGGGTAATTCACCAAGGATACCCATTCTTGTACTGTACAGGTTACCGTAAAATGCAACTATGCGGTTATAAGGTAAAATGGCGCCGGGTAATGGGTATGGCATTTTTTGCGGCCACAAACCGGTAGTATCGCCATTGGCCAGCTCCATCATTTTTTTGTTGTATAAAACGGTATCGATGGAAGTTGCAGGTTGTGCAGTGGAGGTAGTTGTAGTGGTTGCCGTTGTTTTTGCAGCAGCAGAATCTGCTGTACTGCCTTTTTTTTCTGCATCGGTATTATTGCAACTTAAAATACTTATGGCTGCCAACAATACTATCGTGCTTTGCAGTAATAATTTTTTATTCATTTTAAGGGGGTATTAGATTTTTTTGTAAAGATAATCTTTCAAACTGTAATTGATAAGAAAAATAGCGGAGTTTTAAAAGAAAGGTACCATGTTAATCAGGTGCAGCCTGCAGTTGTACTGTTTTTAAATTTGCCAAACGGGCGGTGTTTTTCCAGCTTACCATTTGGTAAGTTACTATTTGGTAAGTTACTATTTGGTAAGCTGGAAAAAGTCTAAAAGTAAAAAGCATTACAGCTAAAATTATGATTGATAATGCCATTGAATTTTTAGCTACCTGTTAATCGTTTTGGTTTCAAAAGAATATGTAAAGGGTAACTAATCCTTTTCATTTATTTTTTCAACTAACTTCACCATCATTTTGTTTTTATCATATGCAAATTTTAATTTAAGAGGAACAGGGCATGAAAGTAAACTTCAAAACATACAACCTTCCGTTTAAACATCCGTTCACTATTAGTAAAGGAACAAAAACGCACCAGCCTGCATTAATTGTGGAGCTGGAGTTTATGGGTATTAAAGGTTATGGCGAAGCACCGGCCATCAGTTATTATAATATCCCGGTTGAAAAAATGGTGGAGGACCTGGAAAGAAAAAAAATGTTTGTGGAGAAATTTGCTTTCAGCGATCCGGAAAGGTACTGGCATTATTTGCACCATCTTTTTCCTGCCAATTCATTTTTAGTTTGTGCATTAGATATGGCTGGGTGGGATTTGTATGGTAAATTAAAACGTAAACCACTGCATGAGTTATGGAATTTAGATATTACTAAAAGCCCCGTTACAGATTTTACCATTGGTATTGATACTATAGAAAATATGGTGAGTAAGATGAGAGAAAAGCCCTGGCCCATTTATAAAATAAAAGTAGGTGTAGCAAATGATATTGAAATGGTAGCTGCATTAAGAAAACATACCGATGCCATTTTTAGAGTTGATGCAAATGCCGGCTGGACTTTAGAAGAGGCGCTGCAAAAAATTCCGTTGTTAAAAGATTTGGGTGTTGAGATGGTGGAGCAGCCTTTGGCAAAAGATAATTGGGAGGGTATGAAAGTTTTATATGAACAGTCTGCGTTGCCGTTATATGCAGATGAAGCCTGTGTTTTTGAAATGGATGTGGAAAAATGCTATCAACATTTTCATGGCATAAATATAAAACTCACCAAGTGCAGTGGCATTACTCCTGCAAGAAGAATGATAACAAAAGCCAGGGAACTGAATATGGAAGTAATGGTGGGTTGCATGAATGAAAGCAGTGTGGGCACTGCCGCTATAGCCCAGCTGGCACCGCTTTTAGATAAAGTAGATATGGATGGCCCATTGTTATTAAGTGAAGATATTGCTGAAGGCGTGGGTTTTGATTTTGGTAAAATTATTTATAATGATAAACCGGGGTTGGGAATTACGGTGAAAGATTTTTAAGAGTTTGCGTAACCCCGGCAATGGTTGAAAACTTCCGATAAACCGGAACGTTTATATGCAGCGTCTTCAATCAACCGCTGACGGGGCTTGAAGCCGCCGTCAGGGTTTTTGAACTTCTTTTAAATAAGAAACAAAATATTTTCATGAGCGAAGAAAACGAACCGGTTACATTGGTGGTTAAACCCCAAGAAGAAGAATTTAAAAAAACTTCTTTATCAAGAACAGTAATAAGCCTTGCTTTATTTATTGCATTGGATTACTGGATATTTAAAAGCTGGTTTGCAGTATTGTTATTGGTAACGGTAATTTTTATTCACGAAGCCGGGCATTTTATTGCCATGAAATTTTTTGGGTATAAAGGTGTCAACATGACCTTTGTGCCTTTCGTTGGTGCTTATGTTAGCGGCACTGCTACTAATTTATCAAGAAGAAATAAATTGATTGTTTTACTGGCAGGCCCGTTGCCGGGTATTATTATTGGCAGCATACTGTTATTGTTACACCAAAATAATTATAATGAAACCTTCAGGCAACTTTCTATACTTTTTTTATTGCTGAATGTTTTTAACCTGCTGCCGGTTTTTCCGTTAGACGGGGGGCAGTTTTTTCAAACTTTATTTTTTAATGGCAGCAGAATTATACAATTAATTTTTCTTTCCATTTCTTTATGTTCTTTAATTTATTTTTTCTTTAATTTAAATTATGCCTGGACTTTTTTAATAATTGCAGTTTTAGTTTTATTAAGAATTGGGCAGATTAATTTAATAAACAGAGTACGAAAAAAGTTGGATGAAGAAGGGATTGATTATGCCTGCACTTACGATGATTTAACTGATGAAGAATACTGGCAAATAAGAAACGTAGTAATAAGCGAAAGCAGATTATTGAGCCGGAAATTTTCAACAGAAACCCAATCCAGCGATGAGCAATTAATTATAAAGCATATTGAAAATGTGCTGGTGCCTGCTTACAAGGATGATCTTACTGCTTCAAATAAAATAATATTTACCCTGGTATGGTTTGCTGCATTTGCTTTACCTGTATTGCTATGGATGCACTTAAAGGGTTATTTTTAAAAATTTTATTTGGCTATTTAAACATTCCGTCTTTACTTTGTGCAACAAATGAAACAAATCGTTCACATACACCATCATCATACATTACTCAACGGGTAAGCGTGCTGATTGTATGTAAATAAACATAATTTTAATCAAGGGCTTACTGAAAAGTAAGCCCTTTTTGTTATTGGTCAGGCAATTATCAGGCTGCTCTTATTTTAGCAGGTTAAAAAAGTGGCCACATCATAAAAAATAAAACATGTTAAAAATAGCAATTCAAAAATCGGGCAGGTTATATGAGGATTCCATTAAACTTTTAAAGGAGTGTGGTATCCAGTTAAACAATGGTAACAAGCAATTGAAAACGGTAGCAGAAAATTTTCCGCTGGAAGTATATTTTTTACGAGACGATGATATTCCGCAGTATGTGTATGATGGCGTAGCTGATATTGGTATTGTTGGCGAAAATGTTTTGCTCGAAAAAAGCAAAGATATTGATTTGGTGTACCGGCTTGGTTTTGGCAAATGTAAATTAAGTATTGCAGTGCCCAAAAGTATGCAATACAAATCAATTGATGATTTAAAGGGATTGAAAATTGCTACTACTTATTCTAACATTCTGCAAAAATATTTAAACGAAAAAAATAGTAATGCCGAAATACATGAGATCAGCGGATCGGTAGAAATTGCACCGGGCATTGGTTTGGCAGATGCTATCTGCGATTTGGTAAGCAGCGGCAGCACACTTTTTACTAACGGCTTAAAAGAAGTGGAAGTAATTTTGAAATCTGAAGCGGTATTAACAGCCAATAAAAATCTTACTGAAGAAAATAAAAATATTCTCGAAAAATTATTGTTGCGCATTAATGCAGTTAAAACAGCAAAAAATAATAAGTACATCATTTTAAATGCGCCTAATCATCAATTACAAAATATAGAAAGTGTTTTGCCGGGTATGAAAAGTCCGACAGTAACACCATTGGCAACTGAAGGCTGGAGCAGTGTACAAAGTGTGGTAAATGAAAATGATTTTTGGGAAGTGATTGAAAAATTACAACAGTTTGAGGCAGAAGGTATTTTAGTGATACCGATTGAGAAGATGATTGTGTAGCCCCTATCCCCTAAAGGGGAAAATGGAAAAGATTGGAACGAAGATTAAGTTTTATGTTTTTAGCTCCATAAGAGCGGTATTTTGGTAGAAGAGTAAAATAAAATATTCATCAAAGCTCCATAGGAGCGACATTTTGCTATGCAAATTTTTATAAATCCATTAAGAAGTGAGTGGCGGCAGTTATTGCAGCGCCCTGTTTTTGATACATCATCATTAGAAAAAATAGTAACTGTTATTTTAGAAGATGTAAAACTAAACGGTGATGCTGCTGCTAAAAAATATGCCTTACAATTTGATGGTGTAGAATTAAATGATTTAAAAGTTAATCCAAAAGAAATTGATGAAGCTATTGCATTGGTTGATGATAATTTAAAAGCAGCTATTGCCATTGCAAAAAATAATATCCTTAAATTTCACGGAGCCCAGAAAGAAACTGTAAAACAAATTGAAACAACAAGCGGAGTAGTATGCTGGCGAAAAGCTGTTGCAATAGAAAAAGTAGGCTTGTATATTCCGGGAGGTACAGCGCCATTATTTTCTACTTTATTAATGTTGGGCATACCGGCAATGCTGGCAGGCTGTAAAGAAATTGTTGTATGCACACCATCGGATAAAAATGGTAAAGTAAATCCTGTTATTTTATATGTCGCCAATTTAATTGGTATAAAAAATATTTATAAAATTGGCGGTGTGCAGGCCATTGGTGCAATGGCTTTTGGCACTGAAAGCATTTCTAAAGTGTATAAAATATTTGGCCCGGGAAATCAATATGTAACCTGTGCCAAGCAATTAATTAATAAAGAGGGCACAGCAATAGATATGCCTGCCGGCCCAAGTGAAGTGGCGTTTTACGAAGATGAAAGCAGCATTGCATCATTTGTTGCAGCCGATTTATTAAGCCAGGCAGAACATGGTGCCGATAGCCAGGTAATTTTAGTAGCGACATCAATTGAAATAGTTGATGCAGTAAAAATTGAAATTGAAAAACAATTATCTTTTTTATCAAGAAAAGAAATTGCTGCAAAAGCTTTAGCCAACAGCCGGTTTATAGTACTGGAAAATGCAGATGAGGCGTTTGACTTATTAAATGAATATGCAGCAGAGCATTTAATTATTGCATCGGATAATGCACTTGCACTTTCTGAAAAAGTAATTAATGCTGGCAGTGTTTTTCTTGGGCATTATTCGCCGGAGAGTGCAGGGGATTATGCGTCGGGTACTAATCATACATTACCTACTAACGGTTACGCAAGGGCTTACAGTGGTGTTTCGCTGGATAGCTTTGTTAAAAAAATTACTTTTCAAGAAATAACTAAAGAAGGGATAAATAATATTGGTAACGCCATTGAGTTAATGGCCGGAGCGGAAGGGTTGAATGCACATAAAAATGCAGTAACAATAAGAAAAGATTTTTACGCTTAGATGAAAGCTTACTTGAAATTTAAATGTTGAATGGAGCGTCGCCACTGTCGTTCAATCAGGGAATAAATGCTGGTTACAAAAAATAATTTTTGAAATATGTCAGATAATTCAAATTATAAAGACTCTTCGAAAGCCCCCTTCAGGGGGTTGGGGGCTTTAGTACGCAATAACATAAAAATATTAAAACCTTATTCTTCGGCCCGTCATGAATTTACAGGCAAGGCCTCAGTATTTTTAGATGCAAACGAAAATGCCTACGGCTCACCGGTAGCAGAAAATTATAATCGTTATCCTGATCCTTTGCAATGGCAATTAAAATTTCAACTGGCAAAAATAAA
>NZ_JANPCM010000503.1:0-5782 GCF_031430955.1 Ferruginibacter sp. | reverse complement strand
GATACCTCTCTTTCGTTACAGGCAGTACAGGCAGGTGCACAGGATTTTTTGGTTAAAGGTGAGTTTGAAGAAAAATTGCTTTTAAAAACTATTTTATACAGTATTGAAAGAAAAAAAAGTCAGTTAAAATTAGAAGAAGTTAATAAACGTTTTTTCTACGCTTCCAAAGCCACTAACGATCCGCTGTGGGATTGGGATATTAACTCCAATAAAATTCAGTGGAATGATAAAGTAAAAATATTCGGCTATCACGATGCAGTTACAAAAAATGATTCGTGGCGTATTAATAATGTGCATACCGAAGACAGGGAAAGGATAAATAAAAAGATGACTGAGTTAATGCAAACCTCGGCCGAAAAATGGAGTGAGGAATACAGATTTAGATGTGCTGATGGAACATATAAATATATTTACGACAGGGGTTTTGTATTAAGAGACAGAAAAAATATCCCGTACCGTATGATTGGGACTATGCAGGATGTTACCGAACAGGTTATGTTGCAAAAAAAATTGGCGTACGAAAAAGAACAAAATCAAAAAGCTATTTTAAAAACTGCAATTGAAAGCCAGGAAAAAGAAAGAAACCAGATCGGCAGAGAACTCCATGATAATGTAAATCAAATATTAGCTGCTGCAAATATTCATCTTGGTTTGGTTAGAATTGGAAGCCATGAAAGATCACTTGAGCTGGTTAAAGAAGGGCAGAATTTAATAATGAAAGCTGTTGATGAAATACGAAAACTCACCCACAACATTGTATCATCACATATTGATGATGCAGGAGTAGTAGTAGCTATTGAAAACTTAACGGAAGAAATAAATTCTTTGCTGGCTTTTAAAATTGAGTTCAACCATAATATTAAAGAAAATATTATCCCCTATCTTGTAGGGTTAACCGTTTTTAGAATTATTCAGGAGCAACTGAATAATATTATGAAATATGCATCTGCAACTAAAGTTTTTATCAGCCTGAATATAATGGAAGGCCAGCTTATACTGAACATTAATGATGATGGTGCAGGTGCAGCATTTGATGAAATAAAAAAAGGCATCGGCCTTTCAAATATAAAAAACCGTACTGCTGCTTATAACGGAAAGGTAAACTTTGAAACTTCACCGGGAAATGGTTTTAAAGTAAATGTGCAACTGCCACTTGAGGAGCCAAAAAAATTAATTAACTAATGAGATCCTTATCCCCGCAAACAAAGAAAAAATAAAAATGGTATTACTTTAACCGGTAATATTTTTTTATACTTCTGCCAACTCCACCTGCTTATTATATTTATTCCTGTACTCCACCGGTGTTAACCCTGTAATTTTTTTAAACACCGTTCTAAAAGCTTTAGTATCGGTATAGCCTACATCAAACATCACTTCTGTAATATTCTTGCGGGTGCTTTCAAAACTTCTTTTAGCGGCTTCAATTTTTACCCGCTGCATATATTCTACCACGGTATTATGCGTAGCTTTTTTAAACCGCCGCTCGAAGCTCCTTCTGCCAATGGCAAATTTATCGGCCAGGTTATATACCGTAATTTTATCAGGATAATTTTCTTCAATAAATTCCTGTGCTTTTTTTATTTCATCATCTTCATGCTCTTTCTGCCCCTGAAACATCATAAATGCATTTTGGCTGTTGCGGTCAATTTCTATGGCAAAAAATTTAGACGCCAAAATAGCAATATCACGGTTGGTATATTTTTCTACCAGGTATAATAATAAATTCCAGTAACTGTTAGCACCGCCACTGCTGTATAAACCATTTTCCTCTGTAATAATACTTCCATCAACCAGTTCCACATCCGGAAACATATTTCTAAACTCGTTGGCAAACAGCCAGTGCGTACTGCATTTCTTGCCATTCAACAATCCGGTTGAAGCCAGTAAAAAAGCACCAACACAAAGCGATGCCACTTCTGCCCCATTATTGTATTGATCCTGTATCCAGCCAACAAAATTTTTATTAAGCTCCAATGCATTTTTTATATCTCCGCATAATGCAGGAATAAAAATAAGATCAGTCTTTTTTATATCTTTTATAAGGGCATCGGCATGTACCGAAAACAAATTGTTGTCTAATTTTACTTCTTTTTTAATTCCCACTAACTGCACATTAAACAATGGCGGTTTTCCCTCAGCCTGTAAAAATTGGTTTACTGCTGTAAACATATAACGTGGGTCGGCTATGGCTTCTATTACCGAAGATTCTGGAACTAATATGGATACATGTTTCATGTTAAGCAATATTTTAGTACACAAATGTAAAATACTTTCTGTCGCAATCAACCCTTTTAAATGTCGTTTTTGCACATTTCTATTTTCAATAGATGAAAGTATGTTTGTATTGGAATATCGTTCAAAAGAATGGAACGGTCAGGCTGGTAAAAAATTTAAGGATGATAGAAGTTTTTAAAACAAATGTGAATTGTGCTGATAAGGCAAAGCAACTGGTAGAGCAGATACACGAAACTTTTGAATGCTACCGTGCAAATTTTGACCTTAACGATTGCGACAGGATACTTCGTATAGTAAGCAGCAGCAGTGTTGTGGCGGCAGACCTCATAAAATGGTTAAAAAAATTTGATTGCCACGCTGAAATTTTAAACGCTTAAATAAATCATCATTATCATACACAACTAATATAAAAACTATGACACAAATTAATTCTTACTTAACTTTCAATGGCAATTGCCGGGAGGCCATGACGTTTTATAAAAACTGCCTGGGTGGCGAGCTGAATTTTCAAACTGTCGGAGAATCTCCCCTTGCGGATAAAATGCCTGCGCACATGAAAGATTGTATTTTACATGCTACATTAACCAATGGTGCTTTAGTAATTATGGCATCGGATATGGTGGGAGAAAAAGGTTTGGTAAAAGGTACTGCAGTTTCTTTAATGCTCAATTGCAGCAGCGAAGATGAGATTAATAACTTTTACGCAAAACTTGCTGATGGCGGAGCGGCAACTCATCCTTTAGAAATTTCTTTTTGGGGTGCATTATTTGGCGACCTTACTGATAAATTTGGCAACCAGTGGCTGTTGCATTTTGATAAAAATAAAAACTAAACCTTTATGTCGTTTCAAGCATACATTGATAATATAAAAGCCAAAACAGGTAAAACACCGGAAGATTTTAAAAAGCGGGCTGATAAAAAAGGACTGCTTAAACCCGGTGTAAAGGCTGGTGAAATTATTGCCTGGCTAAAAAAAGATTTTGATTTAGGCCATGGGCATGCCATGGCCATATATGCAACCTTTAAAGGAAAGAAAGAATAATTTTTTTAAAAAATTATAACCCTTAAAAACAACAAAATGATAGCAAAAAAACAATTAGTCTAAGTATATAAAGAAACAATTAACATAATAATCAATAAAACTTCTAACATGAACAACAATCTTCACCCCTGCTTATGGTATGATGGCAATGCCAAAGCCGCTGCAGAATTTTACTGCACCCTTTTTCCCCATTCAAAAATTACAACAGATACGCCAATGGTAGTAAACTTTGAATTGAGCGGACAAAAATTTATGGGCCTTAACGGTGGCCCTAATTTTAAATTTAATCCTTCTGTTTCATTTATGGTAACCTGCGAAGCCGATGAGGAAATAAATGAATTGTGGAAACAACTTTCCGACGGTGGTATGGTAATGATGGCGCTGGATAAATACGAATGGAGTGAGCGGTATGGTTTTGTGCAGGATAAATTTGGCCTCGCCTGGCAAATTATAAAAGGGAAGTACAGCGATGTAAATCAAAAAATAACACCTACGTTTTTATTTGTAGGAAAAAATTATGGCAGGGCAGAAGCCGCTGTAAAATTTTATACCATAATATTTCCTGCATCATCCATTAATGGCATTTTATTATACGGGCCAAACGAGGGAGAGCATCAGGCAGGAAAAGTAAAACACTCCCAATTTATTTTGGATGAAAAAGTTTTTATGGCAATGGATGGTTACGGTAATCACCAATTTGATTTTAATGAAGCCATTTCTTTTGTAGTAGAATGTAAAGATCAAAAAGAAATAGATAATTACTGGAATGCGCTTACTGCCGGTGGCGGACAGGAAAGTATGTGCGGCTGGTTAAAAGATCAGTTTGGTGTTTCCTGGCAAATTATTCCGGCTAAATTGGGTCAATTAATGAGCAGCCCCGAAAAAGCGCAAAGGGTAATGCCTGTTCTTATGCAAATGAAAAAAATAGATATTGCTGCTTTGGAAAAAGCTGCAGGATAAAAACATGGCTACAGATTCACAGAAAAAAAATCATGTTAGAACCTGTTTAAATTTAGATCAAAGGCTTTGCTTGTTGCAATTTTTTTAAAAGAGCGCCACAGATTCGCAGATTAAATCTGCGAATCTGTGGCAAAAAATAAAATGATAATTCGCTAAATTATTTTAAAACAGCTCATTAGTTTTCATAAGAAAAAATTAAATTAATTTTTATGTCCATGAATAAATCAGCAGCAAAAAATGTAGATGAATATATAGCTCAGTTTCCTCCAAATGTACAGGCCACGTTAAATCAATTACGCCAAACCATTAAAGCGGCTGCACCAAAGGCAGAAGAACAGATCAGTTATATGATGCCGGCTTACAGGTATAAAGGTGTGCTGGTTTATTTTGGCGGATTTAAAAACCATATTGGGGTTTTTGCCGCTCCCACCGGGCATGAAGCATTTAAAAAAGAATTATCCATTTACAAAAGCGGAAAAGGATCTGTACAATTTCCCTTTGATAAACCGCTACCATTTAAATTGATAACACAAATAGTAAAATTCCGGGTAAAGCAAAATGAAGAAAAAGCTGCTGAAAAAAAACGGTAGAACTTACTGCTAAGAAATCTATTAAAAAGAATAACGAAAAGAATTTAAAAATTATTTTAAAATAAACCTATGCAGCCAATTAGAATGGAAAGAATATATAATGCCAAGGTAAAAAAAGTTTGGCAGGCCATTACCGATAACAACCAAATGAAGCAATGGTATTTTGATATTGCTGAATTTAAACCCGAAGTAGGTTTTGAATTTCAATTTACCGGCGAAGGAAAAGATGGAGAAAAATATATCCATCTTTGCAAAGTAGTGGAAGTAATAAAAGAAAAAAAATTAACTTACAGTTGGCGCTACGATGGCTTTGAAGGAAATTCTTTTGTTACATTTGAATTATCTGCCGAAGGCGAAGAAACAAAATTAAAATTAACACATACAGGATTAGAAACATTCCCGACAAATAATCCTGATTTTGCAAAAGAAAGTTTTACAGAAGGCTGGAATTATATTACTGGTACCTCATTAAAACAATTTGTTGAATCTTAAAAAATAAATTTTATGGCAAGCGTAAGCACTTATTTAAATTTTGCTACCGGCACAGAGGAAGCATTTAATTTTTACAAAACCGTATTTGGCGGAGAGTTTACTGCACCGGGCATCAGGCGTATGGGTGATATGCCACCAATGGAAGCAATGCCACCTGCAGGTAATGATATAAAAAATCTGGTGATGCATGTTGAGTTACTTATAACAGGTGGGCATAAACTTATGGGCACCGATGCGCCGGAACAAATGGGGTTTAAAGTAAATTTTGGAAACAATATTTATATAAACTTGCAACCCGATACAAGATCAGAAACTAAAAAATTATTTAATGGACTTTCCGCAGGGGGTAAAATAGAAATGGAATTGCAGGATATGTTTTGGGGTGATTACTTTGGCAGCTGCACAGATAAATTTGGTGTGCAATGGATGTTTAGCTGTACCGAAAAAGCATAACCCGTTGCAG
>NZ_JANPCM010000502.1:0-19743 GCF_031430955.1 Ferruginibacter sp. | reverse complement strand
AACAGAAGCGAAGATTGCAGCGAACGGTTCGTGAGACACGAACCTGGGCGTTTGGATATGCCATTGAATGGAGCGTTGGCAATAAAGTTCCATCAGCAAACAAATGCCCCTAACAAAAAATACACTCAATATCCCCAATGTTTCATGATTTTAAAATCTTTTTTTACTGCTTGCAGTGGTGTTTTTTGCTGGTACGATTCCTGCTCTACAATAAACTCAGTGGTGCCGCCCATTTTTTTAAAGCCATCAATAATTTTTTTTATCGGCAGTAATCCTTCACCTAAAATAGTACTTTCATAATCTCCACCCATTTCGCCTTTGCCGCTAACTTTTACTTCATCTTTTACATGCATACTTGCAAACCTGCCGGGATATTTTTTTAAAACCTCCAGCGCCCTGCCACCTGCACCGTACATATTGCCAATATCAATTTGTTGTGTTACTAAAGCGGCATCAGTATTGTCTAAAATAATTTCATAAATAGTTTTGCCATTAAGGGAATTATTAAATTCAAAATCGTGGTTATGGTAACCAAATTTTAATCCCGATTTTTTACAGAGCTCACCGCATTTATTAAACACTTCTAAAAAACTAATTAAGCCATCGTAATTTTTACGCAGGCTTACATCAAGCCATGGGCTTATTACATGGCGCTGGCCTGCAATGGCAGCATCCTCGATGGTTTGTTTCCAGCTATCGGTAAAACTGTGGGTAGTTTTATCCCAGTGCTTATCGGCTAAAACGGTATGGCCACTGAGCATTTTTAAACCCATGCTTTCTAATATTTTTTTAAATTCAGCAGCGGAATAGCCATAAAATTTTCTGTCAGTATAATTGGCGTGCTCTACATTTTTATATCCAATTGCAGCAAGTTTTTTTAAAGTACCCAGTGGATCTTTTTTCATAGCATCACGTACAGAGTATAACTGTATCCCCAGGTTAATGCTGCCAGCGTTAGTGTCAGCAAAAATATATTTTGGTAAAAGCATTGTTGCTGTCAGCGACAGCGAACTGTTAGTAATAAATTTGCGCCTGGATAAATACATGATTGTATAAATTTTATTGTGATAAAAAATAATAACTAATTATACCTTCTCTTATTTTATAATAAATGTATGGATCGTTTTTATCTTACCTTGAAACAGAGAGCTTCAATGAGATAAATGTTTATAAAAAAATTATCCGACTTCTAATCCTATCCTCATCTCCTCCACACACCATTCCACAAAATTTATAACCAGGTCTTCTACCGGGGCGTAAGGGCCGGGGTGGTAACCATTGGTTTCTATTCTTCTAAAATTATTTTCGCAAAGTTGCCCGTCCTGTTCGCCGGTAATTTCCCAAAATTGCGTAAGGCGATCTTCTCTAAGGTTGGCACTAATTACTGCACTGCAATATTCAGGGTGTGCGCCGCCGCAATGATAATATTCTCTAAAGTTTTCGGCTACCAGTTTCCAGTTGGCTTTTAAAGTATAATTTTTTATGGCCACAACTTTTGCTTCATTAATTTTATAGGGTATCAGGTAAGGCGCTAAACTTTTTTTGATCAAAGAAAAATCAGGAGCATCTTCTGTAAGGCAAATAAATATCAAACCTTCCACCACCGCTGTATGCACCGAACGTAAATTAAATTTCTCTTTACAAAAATCATCGGGCATCATCCTTGCGTTTAATAAAGTGCCGTCTTTATCATATACCCATTGGTGATAAGGGCAAATTAATTTTGCTGCATTACCTTTTTGCTCCAAACAAATTGCAGAACCACGGTGTGCACAGGTGTTGTAATGGGCATACACTTCGCCTTTATTGCCACGAATAATTATGATGGCATCTTTTTGCAGGTTGTAAATAAAATAATCTCCAGGCCTGGGTATTTGTGCGGTGTTGCCTGCAAGGAGCCAGTTTTTTTGCCAGATATATTGCCATTCAAAATTTAATATTTCATCGCTGGTATAAAATGGTTGTGCTAAACTAAATGCCGGTTGATGACTGTTAAGTAATGCTGCAATTCCCAAATAATTCATGGCGATATTTTTGCTGTGGTAAATATACTTTTTAATTGATGCATTTTAATTTTTTTGTCAATAGAAAAGTAAAAAATAGTTGAATCATTTTAAATAGTTGTGATTAATTTTTTATACCTTTTGCATCATGAAAAAAATATATCAACACTGCGTTTTAATCATACTGTCACTATGCACTTACAGCATTGCTGCCGCACAACCTTTTTACGAAGATATACAGGCATTTAAAAAACAAGACTCTATTGCTCCTCCTCCAACGCAGGCCATTTTGTTTGTGGGCAGTTCTTCTTTTACCAAATGGACAGATGTACAAAATTATTTTCCACATTTTGCTATAGTCAATAGGGGATTTGGTGGTTCATCTATCTCTGATGTAATTAGGTATGCGGATGATATTATTTTTCCTTACAAGCCTAAACAAATTGTGATTTATTGTGGCGAAAATGATTTGGCTGGTGCTGATACAGTTACGGGTAAAATGGTGTACCAGCGATTTGTGCAGTTGTTTAATTTGATAAGAAATAAAATGCCCGGTGTGCCGGTGGCTTTTATCTCTTTAAAACCCAGCCCAAGCCGCTGGCAGTTGAAAGATAAAATGATTACTGCAAATGAGTTGATAAAAAAGTATCTCCGTACAAAAAAGAAAACCAATTTTATTGATGTGTACCACAAAATGCTTGCTGCTGATGGCACACCCATAAAAGAAATTTTTATAGAAGATAATTTACACATGAATGCAAAGGGTTACGCCATCTGGCAAAAAATTATTGCTCCATATTTAAAAAAATGATGATTGCTGATGGCTTTTAAAATAATTATTTGCGTTTGCTTATTATTTTTATCTTTCCAAACTATTGCTCAAAATAAAATTCAGTTAGTATCGCCTGATGGTAATATTGTTTTTACTTTAAGTTCCGATGAAAGCATTCCAGTTTATTCAATTGCTTATAAAAAAAATATCCTTATCCAAAATTCATCACTCATTCTTGATATTGAAGGAAAGGGATCATTACAAAAAGCTTTTATCAGCAAAACATCTGGTGGTACAGAAGTAAATGAAAATTATACATTAGCTGTGGGCAAAGCAAGCCTCGTAAACAATCATTACCGGCAAACAATAATTTCTTTACAGGATAAAATAAATAAAAACTACAGAGTTGATATTGACGTAAAGGTTTTTAATGATGGCCTTGCCTTCAGGTATTTATTTCCAAAACAAAATGGTAAAACATCATTTTCATTACTGGATGAAAAAACAGATTTCAAATTTACCGGGGATCCAATTATTAAAGCCTTACCACTTCCCAACTACACATCCTCACACGAAGGGTTTTATATTACAACTCCTTTAAGTAAATTACAGCAAGATACTTTGCTGGATATGCCAGCGCTGTTTCAATTTCCACATAAAATATTTATGGCCATTACAGAAGCAGCTTTATTAGATTATGCCGGTATGTATTTGATAAAAAGAAATGGAATATTGACAAGTGAATTATCTCCATCGGTCACCCCTTTAGGGGATGGGGGTATAAAAGTAAAAGCAATATTGCCGCATAAAAGTCCGTGGCGGGTATTTTTAATAAGCGATAGAATTGGAGCATTGATAGAATCCAATATCATCACCAGTTTAAATGAGCCTTCAAAAATTAAAGATGCCAGCTGGTTAAAACCCGGCACTACAACCTTCCCCTGGTGGAACGGCACCATAATTCCTGACAGTATTAAAGGCGGCAATAATTTTGAGACCAATAAATATTATATTGATTTTTGTGCTGCCAATAATATTAAATATCATACGGTGGTTGAGTATGGCGGGCACGAATGGTACATTAATGATGGCAGCGATTATCAGCCCGGAAAAAATTTCGATATTACAAAACCGGTAGATGGTTTAGATATGAAACAGATTTGTGATTATGCCAAATCAAAAAATGTAGGTGTACGGGTGTGGACACATTGGAAAGCCCTGTATCCAAAGCTGGACGAAGCGTTTAAAATTTTTGAAGAATGGGGGCTCAGCGGTATGATGGTAGATTTTATGGACCGGGACGACCAGGAAATGGTAAATATTCAAACAGAAATTTTAGAAAAAGCGGCAGCACATCATTTGCATATACAGTTTCATGGGGCATACAAACCTACCGGGCTTAGCCGCACTTACCCCAATGAATTTACAAGAGAAGGCGTGATGAATTATGAATATGATAAGTGGGATAAATTAATAACCCCCAATCGTGATATTGATATTCCTTTTACAAGAATGCTTGCCGGTTCTACCGATTATCATTTGGGTGGCTTCAACGCTTTACCTGTTGAAAAATTTATTGCACAAAACAGTAAGCCTTATGTGATGGGCACCCGCTGCCACATGCTGGCCATGTATGTGGTGCTGGAAAATTACCAGGGAATGGTTTGCGATTATCCGGATGCCTACATTGGGCAACCGGGCTTTGAGGTATTGCAACACATGCCTGTTACCTGGGATGAAACAAAAGTACTGGCAGCCGAAGTTGGAAAATACATTTCCATAGCAAGAAGAAAAAAGGACAGCTGGTATATTGGAACAATTACTGACAGCAGTGCAAGAAAAATAAATATCAACCTTAATTTTTTACCTGCAGGTAAATATGTTGCTACCATGTACAGCGATGCTGCAGATGTTAAAGAAAATGCCAATCATCTTATCAAACAAAATATAATTGTTGATAAAAATAAAATTATACCACTATCATTAGCCTCAGGTGGTGGTAATATTGTAATATTGAAAAAGTTTAAAAAATAAAAACAGGAATATGAAAAGTAAATACATGCTGGTTGCAGCAATTTTAATTACACAATTTGCAACCGCACAAAATAATGATGCAAAAATGAAACCTTTCATTGATGCATTGATGAAAAAAATGACACTGGTTGAAAAATTAGGTCAGTTGAATTTGCCGGGCAGCGGCGATATTGTTACCGGCCAGGCCAGCAGCAGCGATATTGGCAAAAAAATTAAAGAAGGAAAAGTAGGAGGTTTGTTCAATATTAAATCAGTTGCAAAAATTAAAGCCGTACAAAAAGTGGCGGTGGAAGAAAGCCGTTTAAAAATTCCGATGATATTTGGTATGGATGTCATTCATGGTTATCAAACCACTTTTCCTATTCCATTGGCATTATCATGTACGTGGAATATGCAGGCGATAGAACAAAGTGCACGGATAGCCGCAGTTGAAGCAAGTGCCGATGGTATCAACTGGACATTTTCTCCGATGGTGGATATTGCCCGTGACCCACGCTGGGGACGCATTGCAGAAGGTAATGGCGAAGATGTTTACCTCGGCAGCCAGATTGCAAAAGCAATGGTAAAAGGTTACCAGGGCAATGATCTTACAAAAAATAATATCATCATGGCTTGTGTAAAACATTATGCTATGTATGGCGCTGCCGAAGCAGGAAGAGATTATAACACTACCGACATGAGCCACCAGCGTATGTACAACGAATACCTACCGCCCTACAAAGCCGCAGTGGATGCAGGAGCAGGAAGTGTGATGGCAAGTTTTAACGAAGTGGATGGCATACCGGCAACGGCCAGTAAATTTTTAATGACCGATGTGTTGCGCAAGCAATGGGGCTTTGTAGGTTTTGTGGTTACCGATTATACCGGCATAAATGAAATGATCGATCATGGTATGGGAGATCTGCAAACTGTTTCTGCACTGGCATTAAATGCAGGCATTCACATGGATATGGTTGGCGAAGGTTTATTAACCACCATTGAAAAATCTTTAAAAGAAAAAAAAGTTACCCTGCAGCAAATTGATAATGCCTGCAGGTTGGTGTTAGAAGCAAAATATAAACTGGGATTGTTTGATGACCCTTATAAATATTGTGACGAGAACAGGGCGAAGACAGAAATTTTTACTGCAGCAAATAGAAAAATAGCCAGAGAGATCGCAACAGAAAGTTTTGTGTTGTTAAAGAATCAAAATAATTTATTACCGTTAAAAAAATCTTCTACCATTGCATTAATTGGGCCATTGGCGAATACTAAAGAAAATATGCCGGGCACATGGGCAGTAGCAACCGATTATTCAACGCCCATTTCTTTACTGGCTGGGTTAAAAAATAAACTGGGTGCTAATGCCAATATTATTTATGCCAAGGGAAGTAATTTAGATGAAGACAGTGTGTTTGAAGAACGTGCCGGCATGTTTGGTAAAGAAACGTACAGAGATAAACGCAGTACAGAAATTATTTTAGCCGAAGCTTTGGAAGCAGCAAATAAAGCTGATGTAATTGTTGCCGCATTGGGAGAAAGTGCAGAGATGAGTGGCGAAAGCAGCAGCCGCAGCGATATCAGTATTCCAAAATCACAACAGGATTTATTGAAAGCCTTATTAAAAACAGGCAAGCCTGTGGTATTAGTTTTATTTGCAGGCCGGCCAATGACCATTAAATGGGAAAACGAAAATGTGCCTGCCATTTTAAATGTTTGGTTTGCCGGTACCGAAGCTGGCGATGCCATTGCAGATGTCTTATTTGGCGATGCCATTCCCTCAGGAAAATTAACTACAACATGGCCGCAAAATATAGGACAGGTGCCTTTGTTTTACAATCATAAAAATACAGGCCGTCCATTAGAAGATGGCAAGTGGTTTCAAAAATTCCGCAGTAATTATTTAGATGTGAGCAACGATCCGGTGTATCCTTTTGGTTACGGATTAAGCTATACCAATTTTAATTACAGCGATATCAAATTAAGCACCACAGCATTAAAAGGTAATCAAACCTTAACCGCTTCCGTTACTTTAACCAATGCAGGAAAATACGATGGCTCAGAAGTGGTGCAGTTATACATTCGTGATGTGGTAGGCAGTGTAACCCGGCCTGTAAAAGAATTAAAAGGGTTTCAAAAAATTATGTTGAAGGCAGGAGAAACAAAAACGATTACATTTAATATTACACCCAACGATTTAAAATTTTATAACTACGATTTAAAATACGATTGGGAAGCAGGAGATTTTGAAATAATGATCGGTGGCAATTCAAGAGATGTAAAAAAAAGAAAAGTGAATTGGAGTAAATAGTTTTTTGGGCCAGGCGGCAGGAATGTTATCGGCTGCGGTGGTCTGGCCTAAGGCGAGACACTCTTGTGCAGTATAACTTTATTGAGCTTTCATGATGTTTTACTTTTGATTCTTTATACTGTCAGTCTGTGGCACTAATAAAAGAAAAATTTAAACTCTTTGCAAATGACAGTAAGAAAAGAAATTCTCAGCTTCGCTGCGAAAAATGGTTGCCACTAAGGCACGAAGTAGGAAAAAAGCTTTGCTTTTTTCCTACTTCGTGTGGCTAAAATCAATTTTTGTAAAAAAAATTATTCATCAACCTTTTAAAATACCCGTCATTATCAGCTTGTAGAAGGCGGGTTAACTAATGGTACCAGTTTCTATAACTTCAACCTGTCAAATTTAATAAAACAGATTTAATTTCTGATCTTCATAACTTATCTTGAAAAAACTTTTTTATTTATCACATCTAATAAGTTTGCTTTGTATGCAGCACCAACAGGGATAATTTCTCCACCAATTAATTTTATTTCACCTTCAGCAGTAATTGCAGTAATGTGGTGCAGGTTTATAATAAATTGTTTATGTACCCTCATAAACTGTTCGGCAGGCAATTGCTCTTCCATATTTTTAAGGCTTACCAATGTAATATGTTTTTTTTGCTGCAGCATTTGCAACCGGCTGAAGTTACCCATGCTTTCTATAAAAACTAAGTCGCCGGTATTTATTTTGGTGTAGCCGTTATCTTCTCGTATAAAAAAATAGTTGCTGGTATTTACAGGCGCAGTGGAATTATCTGTAGTATTATTTAAAACACTTTTTTTCAGTTCAATATATTCAATGGCTTTGTTAGTGGCTTTTATTAACCTGGCAAGGCTAACCGGTTTTACAATAAAATCAATTACATCAAGATGGTAACTTTCTGCTGCATGCTCGGCATACGAGCTTATGAAAATAAAAACAGGAGCGTTCTGCAGGGTTTGTATCAATTCTAACCCGGATAAATCAGGCATGTCAATATCACTAAAAACAATATCAATCGCAGTACTCTTTATTACAGCTGTTGCTTCTAATCCATCGTTACATACGGCAGCAATTTGCAGGTTGTCAATTTTGCCCACATACATTTCCACTGCATCCCGGTCTATTATGTTATCATCAGCAATAAGGCACTTGTAGGTTTTTTGCATAGTCAGTTCAAAATTAAGTGATTTAAATAAAGAGTAATTACAACATTCATTCTTTTCCACCAAATCGGGCTATTGATAAACTTTTAATACCCTTTCATCAACTAACGAATATTACGCTCACTAAGATTGGCATCTTTATCCCATTATTTAATAAAAATGGAATCGAAAAAATTTGTTCAGTAAAAATCCATATCGCAACAATTAAAACTATCTGTAAATAAATACTTATTTAAAAAGAGGTCTTTCTCTTAAATATTTACTCAAAAATCCAAACTAAAAAAACACATGAAAAAGTCATTTACCTTTTTATTTCTCCTAACCACATTATTATCTTCTGCACAAAGCTGGGTAAACACTGGCACTGCAGGCTTCTCTGCCGGTGGCAGTAACTTTACCTGTATAGCAACCGATGGTACTACACCCTATGTTTTCTTTTTAGACCAGGGAAATGGCTTTAAAGGATCTGTAATGAAATTTAATGGCACAGCTTGGGTGTATGTTGGCACTCCGGGTTTTACAGCAAACCAGGTTCCATACAGTTATATAACCATGGATGGCAGCACTCCTTATGTGGCCTATCGGGATGCAGGTAACGGCAATAAGGCAACTGTAATGAAATTTAATGGCACCAGTTGGGTAAGCATAGGGCCAGTAGGTTTTACTGCCGGCCAGGCCGATGATATATGCTTAACCATAAATAGTGGTACTCCATACATAGCATACAGAGATTACAGCAATGCTCAAAAAACTACAGTAATGAAATTTGATGGTACCAATTGGGTAGCCGTTGGTGCAGTCGGTTTATCTGCAGGAGCAGCTTACAACAACAGCCTTGTATTTGATGGCACTACGCCTTATGTTGGTTATTACGATAATACTTTGGCAGGAAGAGCAACCGTTAAAAAATTTGATGGTACTAACTGGATAGCAGTTGGTGCTGCAGGCTTTTCGGCTGGTGGTGCCGGTTGGATCAATATGGCATTTAGCGGAAGTACACTTCACATTGGGTATCAGGATGGGGCCAATGGTAATAAAACAACCGTTAAAAAATTTGATGGCACTAACTGGGTAACCGTTGGTATAGTAGGTTTTAGTACCGGCGCATCTCAATACAATAAATTAGCTTTTAACGGTACAACTCCTTACGTAGCTTACCAGGATATTACCAATGGCCAAAAAGCCAACGCAATGAAATTTGACGGTACTAACTGGGTAAACGTTGGTACTGCTGGTTTTTCTGCTGGCATTGCTGAATATACAGGCTTAGCATTTATTGGTAACACACCTTATGTGGTTTACAGGGATGCAGGTAATGCTCAAAAAGTTACAGTGATGCAGTTTAGTACTGTTGCTACGGGCTTAAATTTTGATGGGGGAAATGATTATATCAATTGTGGAAACAGCCCTGTCTTCAATCTTACTTCCTCTTTATCTGTAGAAGCATGGATTAAAAGAAGTGTTTCGGGTACCGATGACTGTATAATTGGCAAAGATGTATTTGCTAATGGAACTGGTTATGCTTTCTGGGTTTATCAAAACAATAAATTAACGTTGCGTTTCAGCAACAGGGAATACATCGGCACAGCTTCAATACCGCTTAACACATGGACCCATGTAGCGGCTACTTATAACGCTTCAACCAACACCTTAAGGCTTTATATCAATGGCATATTGGATGCTTCATTTACTGGTGTTGCTGTACCGGTTTCTAACACCTCCAATCTTTACATAGGAACACCACAGGATGCAGTGGCAAATCCTTCGTTTGCTTTTAGCGGATCTCTTGATGAGGTTCGTGTATGGGACAGGGAATTGGTGCAAAGCGAAATTCAAAGTAATATGAATTGCGAAATGAATCCTGCAGGGCAAACGGGTTTATTGGCTTTATACCAGTTTAACCAGGGATATGTTGGCGAAGCAAATGCTGTTGTAACAACCGCAACAGATGCAAGCGGCAATAACAATACAGGTACACTCACAAATTTTGCATTAACCGGCGCAACATCAAATTGGGCAATTGGTAATGCAACTGGTAATTGTAATCTTGCTGCAGGCGGAATAAATTTAGATGGGGTGGATGATAATATTAGTTTTACAACTACTCCTGTTTCCAACTCAGCCAATTTTACTTTTGAAAGCTGGGTATATTCAACCAGTGATGCCCAATATCAAACAATTTACGCAGAAGGTTACTCCGCATCTCTCAACCAGATGTTTTCCCTTACAAAACTAGCTGGCAGTAATACCGGCTTTGAGATAGTGTTGCGTAATGCAGGCAGTGTTGGCCTGGTAGTTGGTGTTACTAATGGTTATATTCCGATAAATACATGGACACATGTTGCATTTGAAAGAACTTCTGCTACCACAGCCAAACTATTTATTAATGGAGTAAATACAGATAATTTTGGTTTTAGCGATCCGGGAATAATATTAGTTGATGGAGCCAATTTAGGCGTTCGCAAAAGAAATACAACCAGTTTAGACGGTTATTTTTTAGGCACTATTGACGAAGTACGGATATGGAATAGAACATTATGCCAAAGTGAAATTCAAAACAATATGAGCGGCGCATTAAATACTGCTGTTCAAACAGGTTTAATTCGCTATTATAAATTAAACCAGGGATTTTTAAATTCAAATAATGCTGGTATTACAACAGCCAGAGACCATAGCGGCAATAATTTTACCGGCACACTCAATAATTTTGGATTAACTGCTGCCACTTCCAACTGGGCCGCAGGAAATGTAACAGGAACAAGCACTGTGTTTGCACCTGCAAGTTTAGCAGGCACAGCTGGTGGTGCACAGGTTTGTCAATCTGCAACTATACAATCCCCGGGTACAAATTATCTTGATGGAAGTTGTAATTTAATTGCCGCAGTTAATCCATCTGGCGCATCTCCATTAACGGGTACAGTAAATACCTGTGTAAAAATTGATGCATCGGTACAAACCTACAATACACAGCCTTATGTTCAGCGCCATTACGATATTACACCGGCAACCAATCCATCAACAGCCACAGGAACGGTTACCCTGTATTTTACACAGGCAGAATTTGATGCTTATAATGCGGTAAGAGGAACAAAGCCTGCATTGCCAACGTCCGCTGCAGATGCAACAGGTATTGCCCAATTAATTATTACACAATTTCATGGTACGGGTACAGCACCGGGTAACTATTCCGGGGCAAGCGAAGTAATTAACCCGGTTGATGCCAATATTGTTTTCAACAGTACCTTAAGCAGGTGGCAGGTAACATTTGATGTTAGCGGGTTTAGTGGTTTTTATGTGCATACCAACGGTATTAATGCAGCATTGCCATTAACCCTGGCAAGCTTTTCTGGTAAAAGTAATGGTATTATTAAATTGCTGCAATGGGTTACATCAAACGAAGTAAACCTAAAAGAATTTGTTGTAGAGAGAGGTAATAATATCAGCAACTTTAAAAGTATTGGTACGGTAGATGCAAAAGGTTTTGTAAACAATACCTACGATTTTACTGATACGTACAACAATGAAGCTGTTGTTTATTACAGGCTAAGGCTGGTAGATAATGATGGTAAATTTAGTTACAGTAACAGTATAAGCCTGTTTAATAAAGGGGATGGAACAGTAACTGTTTATCCAAACCCAATAAAAAATAAAGCTACGCTGCAAATTAATAACAGGAGCCTTATGAACACTGTTGCAAAAATTACAGATATCAACGGCAGGACAGTGCAAACATTCATCATAAAAAATAATTTTGAAGTTGTTGATATGAACATGTTGCCTGCAGGTGTGTATATGCTGCAAACAGCAAACGGGGGCAACAAAAAATTAATAAAAGAATAAGAAGACAGTAATCAAGTGGTAGTTGGCTTTAAAAAACCGTTACAGTAAAATGTTACGGTTTTTTATTTTAATAAGCCCTTCCCACGGTATCACACACCGCCTTCAGCAACGAATTATTATCATGTGCATCATGGCTTTTTTCCCATAGCATAATGCCATTGGCCGTTTGTTTTGCAAGGATAGCTTTCTTTTTTACAGTGGCCAGGCCATTATAATAAATAGTGTAATTGGTAAAACCGCCATTGGTAACTACTGCAGAATCGGATTGTGGGTTACCGCCTCTTGATAAAATATCGCTGTAGCTAAGTATGGTATTGGTTTGTGTAATGCCGCTTGGCCTGCCATAACCTGCAATCCCTAACACGGCTTTTGATGAAGGCATCCCTCTTGTGGTTAACCAGTAGTTTAAACTTACGGTTGCCAAAGTATAATCGCAATGTTGTTTGTATGGAACGGTGGTACTAAAATCATCATAGCTCATAATATTAAACCAATCTACATAATTGCCCTGCCACAATTCACTTTTAATGGCATCACGTATGCCACCTGAATATTTGCCTGCGGTGATAGCTGCAGTTAAATAGTATTTGCTTCCGGTGTGGCAACTGTCACTTAATTGTTTCATTAAAGCGGTGTACGTTAAATCGGTGCCATCGGCGGTGGTAGGAAATTCCCAATCCATATCCACACCATCCAGCCCATAAGTTCTTACTAAATTCATGGTTTGGGTTATTAAAGAAGTTCTTCCTGTTGCAGATGATGCCAGTGTTTTAAAATCTGCCGCTGCACCGTTGATGCTTAAAAATATTTTAGCATTGTTTGCTTTGGCTTTTGTTTTTACTTCCAGCAAATGTGTACTGTTACCTAAAACTAAATTACCCGAAGCATTAACTGTGGCAAAAGCATAATTAATAACATTGCACATTCTAAATTTTATATCAGGCACCGATGCTACAGTGCGGTAAGAAGGAAAATATCCCACCACATAAAAACCGAATGCCGGTGGCGGAGCAATAACAGTATTAACGGGTGGTGTTGGGGTTGTATCAGATTTTTTACAAGAGTAGGCAAGTGTAATTAACATACTTGCAAAAAAAAGATAGCGCAGTTGTTTGGTCATAGTTTTAGAATAAGGTTATGAAGATAATAAAAATACAGCAAGATAAAAATAGCTGCAAAAAAAAGGGCTGCCTTAACCGGCAACCCTTTTAAATTTAATTTATTTTTTTCATTCTTTAATAAACTTGCTGGTAATTTCCTTACCATCATTATTTACTTTAATTAAATAAACACCTTTGGCCAGTTTACTGATATCAATTGCCTGCGGATTGCGGATGATATTTTTTGTTATCACTACTTTGCCGCCTGCATCAGTAATTTGTAAACTTGCTTTAGGGCTTAAAGCCCCCAGCACACTTACATTTAAAACATTGCTTACCGGGTTGGGATATACTTTAACTATGCTACCGGCATTCGTCAAAGCTTCTGGTTTAGAAGCGGTACCCAACTGTACTTTTAAAGTATAGCAGGTAGTAGCGCTGTTAGCACCATTGTAACCATAAACTTGTGCGTAATAAGTACCAGTAGCTGCAGTGTAATTAATTGTTTCACTTGTTGTACTTCCGTTTTGAGAAATGCCAACCTGTGTACCTGCACTGTTCAAAAGTTTTAAATCATAGTCACCTGGCAAAGTGCCTAGAGTGACAGTGATGGTGCCGCCAGTTGTAATTACAAATTTATAATTATCAATATCACCTGCTGGGCTAATCAAGCCCGTTACATTGGTGTTAAATGGAATTGTTGCTGCACCTGCAGTTGTACCATTAGTTGAATTGTCCAATGCACTTGCACAACCTGTAACAACCGTCGCCGTTGCTTTTATTGTATAACATGTTGCACTGTTTGCTCCACTGTAACCAAACACTTTTATATAATAAGTACCTGCTGCCTGGTTGGTTAGCGAAACTGTTTCAGTTGCAGTAGAACCTGTGCCTGCTCCAATTTGTGTACCTGCACTGTTCAAGATGGTCATATCATAATCTACACCGGATGGTCCAACAAGATTGTACACGATACCGGCAGTAGCTGTTGTAGTAATTTTAAAATAATCAATATCTGCAGTTGTAGTAATTGCAGCAGAATTAGTAACGCCAGAACTTATTGCAGCAGCAGCAGCCTGTGTTTCGTTTGGTTCAAATGCAGTACCGCAAACAGATGCAGCAGTTGTTGTAAACTGCGCCTGTGTATAAGTACTGCTTAAACCCACAGCAGTACAATTTGCCCTTACTCTCCAATCGTATAATGAAGATGCAGTTAAACCACTTAATGCAACAGAAGTAGAAGTTGTTGCTGTTGCAGCGTTGGTCCATGTTGTTGATGGATTTAATTTATAATCCACATCGTAATTAGCTGCGCCGCTTACGGCAGTAAAGCTAACTGTTGCACTGCTCGATGAAACACCTGAAGAAGTTAATCCGGTTGGTGCGTTACAAGTTGCAGGAGCAGTAGTTGTAAACTGTGCACTAATATAATTTCCGCTTCCACCACTGCAGGTTGCCCTTACTCTCCAATCGTAAACTGTACTCTGGGTTAAACCGGTAATATTTACAGAAGTTGAAGCTGTTGCAGTTGCTGCATTTGTCCATGTTGTTGCTGAAGTTAATTTATAATCCACATCATAGCTTACTGCACTTGCCACAGCAGCCCAGCTAACGGTAGCGGATGTGTTGGTAATTGCAGATGAAGTTAAACCCGTTGGATCGCCGCAGAGTGTGGGTGTACAATTATCTAAAGTAAATGAAGCAATTCTTGTACTCCAGGCCGATGCTGGATTGTATTCGCAGGTAAACCAAAAACGGACACCATCAGGGTCGGCTACCAACTGGTTGTAATCACCATAACGTGTGCTTGCGTTGGCGGCAGAGCCTGCTATGATAACACTTTCAGCATAAGTCATTGAATTAAGGGCATCACAACTTTTTCTACCTGTATATCTTGCACCGGGAAAAGTTGTTGTGCTTGCAGAAACATTGTATGCCAAACCGATATTTCCTGCAGCATCGTAACATATAGCAGGCATCCATCTGTGAGTAGCATCAGGGCTATAAGTGCTTTGCTGGTTAACACTCCAGTTGCCGGATGTTTTAGTTAACTCATACCAGCGCACTCCCGAAATATTGGTTCCTTTATCCACCACATGTGTTAAAACTATACCTTCAAAAGTTCCAAAATTTCTATAAATAGGTTGATTCATTATTTTTTGATGCAAGGCTTCCACCTTTGTTGCTGTACCGGGCATGGCAATACATTGTCCCCTTGTAGCAGTGCATATATCCGACTTGTATGCAGTAACTGCCAATGAAGATTTTGTTATAACTGAAGATAAAGAAGGCGTTGTAAAATTTACTTTAAATTCAAACAAGCCAATACTGTCTGTTGCAGAACCACTCCATGCATTATCATTCATGTAAGCAATTAAACCGCCGGTTCCTGATGGAGGTAATGTCGTACCTTCTAAACAAACCGGGCTCATACTAAAATGTTTATTGGTGGTACCTAATGTAAATTTTTGCACTGTTGCTGTTGCATTACCTGCAATCATTTTTGCTCTGTCAAATGCATATACAGTAGAACCGGAATAAGTTGTTCCATTAGCAAAATCATTGGTAGTACCATAATAAGCATCTGTCCAAACCGAAAATTTTGGATAATCAGGAAAAGTTGTTCCTGTGCTAAAAAAATAAACATACCATGCACCTGTAGGATCGTTAGTTTGCGATACTGCAAAAGTTAATCCTTCGGTTGTTGTTTCCGCTTTATTATTAAATTCAGTTATCACATACCTGTCGGCAAGCTGATCGTATAAAGCAATTGGATCACCCAATCCACCTTTACCAGTAATAGCATCCATAAATTTTGTTGCTACAAGTACAGCTCCGGCTTTATTATAAATTTGCAGCAATGCACCCGATGAGCCGTTTATCATTTGTATAATATGATTTGGCCCCACACACATTGTTGGGTCAGGCGGATTTAACGGCTGATTACCAATGCCTGCAAAGTTGGAAGTAATAGCGTTATTAGGTGTAATGTTTCTTGTAAGATTAGGATAAATAGATTGTAAAGCGGGGTCTTTAGAAATTGATTTGCCAAAAGGAGCTTCGGCTCCTTCTTCAAAAGCTTCATCTTTTCCAATAATACCATCCATATCCCTTACCGTTACATCAGGGATAGCTTTGTCGGATGCTTTAAAATCTCTTAAAGGTTTTGTTACTTTAACAAGGTGCCCTGTTATTACAATGGGTGTTGAAGCGTTCGCATTCTGTTGTGCATTTATAATCTGCATACAAAAGAACGTGACCGCTAATAAAAGTAGTTTACGCATGTTAGTTTTTGTTTAGTTAAGAATAAACCCAAAGTAAATTAATTATTTCAAATTGCAAATAGTAGAAATACGGCGTAAAAAATACTGTGGATAACATTTACACTTAACTAACAACCGTTAGTACAACTGAAAAACCTTAAAAACCTCCACTAAAAATTTTACAAAGCTTTTTACCCAATGTTAGTAATTTGCACCAATGATTAAACGTATTTATGCCTTACTGCAAAAAGATGTGCTGCTGGAGTTCAGGCAGAAGCATACTTTTTATGGTATAGTTTTATACATCGCTTCTACTGTCTTTGTAATTTATTTATCTTTTCCTGATAAACCGGATGGCGCAACCTGGAACAGTTTGTTCTGGATAATTCAATTATTTATTTGTGTAAATGCTGTGGCCAAAAGTTTTTTACAGGAAGGTAAAGGCAGGATGCTGTATTTTTATTCTATAGCATCGCCGGTTGAATTTATTATCAGCAAAATAATTTATAATGTTTTATTAATGGTACTGATGAGCAGTATCAGTTTAGCTCTATTCTTTTTCTTTTTAACCAACCCGGTAAATAATACTTTACAATTTACGGGCATTGTAATTTTAGGCGGCATAAGTATTAGTTTGGTTTTTACATTAATGAGTGCCATTGCAGCAAAGGCACAGCAAAACGCTGCTTTAATTGCCATTATGGGGTTTCCTATTATTTTGCCTCAATTATTAATGCTGATGAAATTAAGTAAAGTGGCTTTTGCAGAAGTCTTCAGGGCGGGTGCTGTTATGCAGTTAAGTGCTTTAATAATTGGATTGGATGTGCTGGTAATTGCAATGGCGGTAGTGCTTTTTCCATATTTGTGGAAAGATTAGAATAAAACTCTGAGGTTTATGCAGATACTTTAAATCTAAATAGTTTTTGATAAACTAAGAAACTATTTGAATTAGTTTTAATTAAATACAGTTTGGCTAAAGCCGGTAGTATTTTCTTTGCATTACCACGCCTTTAAAGGCGTGGTAATGCAAATTGCGGTAAGCGGCTTTAGCCAAATAAATAAAAAATAAATAACTCAAACAGCTTCTACTACCATTTAAAATATTAATATTCTTCTCAAACATCACAGATTCTGTAAACGTAATAAAAATCAAAAAACTGCAAACTGAAAACTACAAACTGAAAACTCTGCCTTATCTTTGCGCCACTAAAAAATAATCTTCCTGTTGAAGAAAAGTTGGTGGAAAATATTATCCTTTGCTTTATTGATCTACACTGTAGTTGCAGGTTTTTTAGTCAGCGTTCCCGATCTGCCCATTATTCACCAGTCTATCCGCAATTTGTATTTTCATGTGTGCATGTGGTTTGCCATGATGATACTCTTTATCATTAGTTTTGTGTACAGCATTAAATATTTAAGCAACTCTAATTACCGCAACGATATTTATGCCCGCAATTTTGCAGCAGTGGGTGCATTTATGGGAATATTAGGTTATGCCACCGGAGCCATTTGGGCAAACTATACCTGGCTAACCGATCAAAGCCAAAGCCTGGGTAGTGTATTAAAAGAACCCAAATTGCTTGGTGCCGCTATTGCGTTATTAATTTATGGGGCTTACTTTGTATTGAGAGGAAGTTTTACTGATATGGATAAAAGAGCAAGGGTTAGTGCAGTGTATAATATTTTTGCATTCGTAATGCTGTTCCCCAGTATTTGGATTATACCAAGAATGGTGGGAAGTTTACATCCCGGAGCTCCGGGCAGCGACAGTGGTAACCCTGCATTAAATGCACAAAAAGATTTAGATGCAGGTATGCGGATGATTTTTTACCCGGCAGTTATTGGGTGGACTTTATTGGGTGTGTGGATTACTACTTTAAAAATACGCATACAATTATTAAAAGATAAAACATTGTTGAATGAAATATAGTCATTGGTCAACAGGCCTTAGAAAAATGTTGCTGCTATTTACTTTTTTATGCAGCAGTATCATTTCATTTGCACAAAACAATTCTTCATCAGAAGAACTGATGCGTAGCAACGGAAAAATTTATGTAGTGGTAGCAGTTTGCTTAACTATATTAACCGGCTTATTCATTTATGTTTTTTTAATAGATAGAAAAATAAGTAAAATAGAAAAAGAAAACTGATTTATCAGGCATAGATTTTTTTTGATTTTAAAAGATATGCTCCCCTTCAGCGGATGGGGGCAAAAAGATAATTAGACCGACTTGCCAGCCGGGTTTCTAAAAAAAAAATTTAAAACAACGATTGCAAAAATTAAACTAAACATTTTATGTCAGCAGAAACGCACTACAGTTTTTTTCAGAGCGTAGAAAAAAGCTTTGATAAAGCAGCAAAATTTACCACCTGGGATGCAGGATTGTTAGAACAGATCAAACAATGTAATTCTGTATTAAGAATGCATTTTCCTGTAAAGGTTAATGATAAGATAGAAGTAATAAAAGCTTACCGTGTGCAGCACAGCCACCACAAAGCACCCTGCAAAGGCGGTATCCGCTACAGCCCCGAAGTAAATTTGGATGAAGTAATGGCGCTTGCAGCATTGATGACTTTTAAATGTGCGATTGTAAACGTTCCGTTTGGCGGTGCCAAAGGTGGTATTACTATTGATCCTAAAAAATACAGCGTGTATGATCTGGAAAAAATTACCCGCCGCTATACAGCAGAATTAGTAAAGAAAAATTTTATTGGCCCGGGCATTGATGTACCTGCACCCGATTATGGAACAGGAGAAAGAGAGATGGCTTGGATAGTGGATACTTACACTTCTTTAAAACCCGGCGAAATTGATGCAGCCGGTTGTGTTACCGGTAAACCTGTTACGCAAGGCGGGGTACGTGGCCGTAAGGAAGCAACTGGTCTTGGCGTTTTCTTTGGAATACGTGAAGTATGCAACATGGAAGACCAAATGAAAAAATTAGGTTTATCTGTAGGCATTGAAGGAAAAAAAGTAGTGGTGCAGGGCTTGGGTAATGTGGGTTACCACAGCGCAAAATTTTTTAGAGAAGCAGGAGCAAAAGTAATTGCACTGGCAGAATATGAAGGTGCTATTATGAATGCTGATGGATTGAATGAAGAAGAAGTTTTTCAGCACCGTAAAAAAACGGGTTCTATTTTAAATTTTCCCGGCGCAACCAACCTTGCAAAAAATACAGATGCATTGGAACTGGAATGCGACATATTAATTCCGGCTGCATTAGAAAATGTTATTAATGGTGAAAATGCACCAAGGGTAAAAGCAAAAATTA
>NZ_JANPCM010000501.1:0-2301 GCF_031430955.1 Ferruginibacter sp. | reverse complement strand
GTATTTTGAGAAAAGGCTGTTGCAGAAAAAAAAGTAACCAGTACGATAATGATAAAAAGTGTAGGGTGTTTCATAGTCAGGATTTTTTATGTGATCGAATAAACAAGTCACATATTACCTGAACGGGTTGCTATTTATTTTATTTTAAAACAGCATGCTAATAAAGCTTTTTGGGACAAATTACTACAAGGCTTGTAGAAACTTAATATTGATTGGTGCTTAATAAAACCAAAGTGCAGGCTTCCTGTGCAATAATGCCTTTTTCTTTTGCCATATCCGCAAGCTCTTCATTTTCGGCACCGGGGTTAAATATGATGCGTTTAGGGTGGAGAGAAAATATATAATCGTAATATTCTTTTTGGTGCAGCGGATTTAGATACAGTGTAACCGTATCAATATTATCAAAATCCTTTTTTTCAGTTTCAATTATGGTATTGCCAATGTTGCCTGTTTTTTTACCCAATGCAACTGCAGGGTGATTATATGCCGTTAATTTTTTTACCGCAAGGTTGCTGTAACGTGCCGGATCAACAGATGCACCCAATACCAATGTTTTTTTTGCTGCCATAATATTAACCTACAAATCTTGATCTTACTTCGGGTGTTGGCATCATACACTCCTGCCGCACGCCAAACCATTTATACCTGTTTTTTGCTACCCAGCTGTATATGCCATCCCTGATGAATTTAGGTACAATAATAAAACCATAACACAAAGGCCACCCCCCTTTTAAATGCCTGCACACTTTTAATGCCGCTGTAGATTTTGTATATACTTTGTTATCCTCAATAAATACAAAAGAGTTTAAATTATTTACCGGGTAATTATATTGTTTTAAATAAAGCCTGCCTTTGGGTGATTGCAATGGTGCAAAATGTATAACAGCCTCCTTATCTTTTTTTATTACAAAATTTACCGCACTGTTACAAAAATTACAAATGCCATCAAATAATATTAGCGGGTGTTCTTTCATCTATATTGCAAAGTTAAGATTGATTTTTCTATTGGCTGATATTGATATTTTACTAATCCGTTAAAATATTTTTAAGTGCTTCGTCAATGGTTTTAAATTTAAAAACAAAACCAGCCTGCAATAAACTTTCAGGAATAACCCAGCGGCTTTTTAAAACCAGCTCCGTTTCGGTTTTAATAAATACAGCGCCAATTTTTAAAAGCCATTTTGGTGTGGGTAAACCGAGTAGCATTTTCATATTATTTCTGAATACCTGCATTAATGTTTTATTAGTTACCGGGTTGGGTGCCGAAGTATTGAAAACTCCCTGCAACTCCTTATGCTGTTGCAGAAAAATAATTAGGCTGTATAAATCTTCAATATGTATCCAGCTAAACATTTGGTTACCGCTGCCCTGTTTGCCTCCTAAACCAAAACGCACTAAATTTTTTATGGGTTGCACCACTCCGCCATCTTTGCCCAAAACAATGGCCATGCGTAAAGCAACCTGCCGGGTATTTTTTAATTTAAAATCGAAAAAAGATTTTTCCCAATTGGTAGCGACATTAACTGAAAAGCCGGTGCCAATTTCTCCTGCACTTTCCGTCATTGGCCTGTCATGTGCATGGCGGTAAATGGTGGCGGTGCTGGAGTTTATCCATAGCGGTGGCGGATTTTTGCATTGCAATATTGCTTCGCCCAATATTTTGGTAGTGTTAATTCTTGAATCAAAAATTTCTTTTTTATTTTTTTCGTTGTAACGGCAATCAACCGATTTGCCGGCAAGGTTTATCAGCATTGCTGCATTTTCCAGTGCTGCAATAATTGCGGTTGAGTTATTCCAGTTAATATGATTGGGTTGCCTGGAGATAATAATTACTTCGTAACCTGATGCAATAAATTTTTGGGTAAAATATTTTCCTGTAAAACCTGTGCCCCCGGCGATGATGATTTTTTTAAGCATGATCTTACAATATAAAAATTAAAATTATAAAACGATACAAAAGCCATGTGTACGAAATAAAAACGGGCAGCGAAAGTTTTACTACTATTCTTTTATGTTCCCAAAACATAACCCAAACAACAGCAAAAAAATAAATAATATTAACAGGATCAACACAGGCATCAAAGTAATTAACGATAAGTAATGGCCAGAGTAATACTGCTCCCATTAATGAAACGAGGAGCATATTAAAGTAATACTCCAATTTTAGTTTCCAGGTATTTTTATAGATAAACGGGTATTGAAAAAACAACATACCTAAAACCATAAATAATTCAAATTGCCAGTTATATTTTATTTTTATAAGATGCTGCACCAATATAGCATAGCGGCTTAATGTAAAAG
>NZ_JANPCM010000500.1:0-2618 GCF_031430955.1 Ferruginibacter sp. | reverse complement strand
GTCCGCAGGAAAAAATAGGAAGTATAAAAATTAATAAAACTAAATTTGATATCTTTCTTTCCATTGAAATTAATATTGAGTAATTGATTACTGTAACAATCTAAGTTCCCCTTCAGGGGTCAGGGGCTCAACTCATCCAATTCACTCCCGCCTCTGCATTCCATTTCACCGTACTCTTCTTCAGCTTTGTCCAAAATTCAATCGAACTTTTTCCGGTAATATCACCCACACCAAATTTACTTTCGTTCCAGCCGCCAAAACTAAAAGGCTCACGGGGTACGGGCACACCAACGTTAACACCAATCATTCCGGCACTAGCCTTATCAATGATGTAACGGGCCATGGCACCATTTTGTGTAAACACACTGGCGGCATTGCCATAAGGATTTGCATTTTCAATAGCCAGGGCTTCATCAACCGTATTGGTTCGCATGATGGAAATTACAGGGCCAAAAATTTCTTCTGTAGCCACGCTCATTTGGGGTGTAACAAAATCTATTACAGTAGGGCCAACGTACGTACCGTTTTCTTTTCCTTTTACTTTTGTATTGCGGCCATCTACTAAAATTTTTGCGCCATCTCTTTCTGCTTCGCCAATAAATTTTTCAATGCGTTCCTGCGATGCTTTATTTATTACAGCACCTAAATTTTCACCGGGAATAATTTTTCTGGCTTCTTCACAAATTTTATCAATGATGGCATCTACATTACCCACACCAATCATGGCGCTGGCTGCCATACAACGCTGACCTGCACAGCCGCTCATACTGGCGGCAACATTTTGTGCTGTCATTCCAGGAATGGCATCGGGCAAAACCATTAAATGATTTTTTGCACCGCCCAATGCCAAACATCTTTTATAATTTGATGTAGCTCTTTGATAAACAATTTTTGCGACTTTTGTAGAACCCACAAATGAAACAGCTTCAATACCCGGATGATCGCAGATGGCATTTACAATTTCATCATTGCCATGTACAATGTTAAAAACGCCATCGGGTAAGCCGGCTTCTTTTAAAAGTTCTGCCAGCCTGCCACAACTCAATGGTACTTTTTCTGATGGCTTCATGATCATACAATTGCCCAGCGCAATTGCATTGGGCAACGTCCAGTTGGGCACCATGCTGGGAAAATTAAACGGAACAATAGATGCAACAACACCCAGTGCCACATGTTCAGTTCTGCATTCCACACCCCTGCTTACTTCAAGCACTTCGCCAGTTACTAATTGTGGCAACGAACATGCAAACTCTGTGAGCTCAATACTTTTTTCTATTTCTGCTACCGACTCACTGTATGTTTTTCCATTTTCTTCACTGCATAATTCTGCAAGCTCTTTTAAATTTTTTTCCAGTAAAGTTTTGTAACGAAAAAAAACCTGCACCCGTTCTTTTATGGGTGTTTTGCTCCAGGCAGGAAATGCGGCTTTGGCAGCTTTCACTGCATCATCTAAATCTTTTGCAGAAGACATTGGAACTGCAGATAACAAATTTCCATCAATGGGAGAAATTACTTCCATAGTTTTAGTGGAAGATGCAGCGACAAATTTGCCACTGATATAGTTTTTTAGCGGAGGATATTTCATAATCACATTTATTTTATCAAAAATTAAAGAAAATAAATGGATTAAGCTGAATTAATATCAAAAAAGATAAAGAAGAAAAAATAAAAGAAAATTCACACAAACATGAAATGCATTTCAACTAATATTCAAAAACAGAATATTTTTAAAAAGCATTTGATTTCGGTGCATATAAAATGAAGATAAAAAAGCTGCTGAAGTAAAAAAGAAAAAAAACGCCAGAGGCAGAGTTCATGAAAAAGTGTCGGGATGGTCACGCTTAGAGCGTGACGACCTTCCCGCCTTAAAGCGGGACGCTACAAACCCGGCGTAATATTTATGTTATTATCAATAAGATTACGGCTGATACAGCTTTTTTTAATTTTTTGTCTCTAAAAGCATTGCAGCAGATTTATTTTCGCATACTATTTTATGTAACAATTTCCATGGCCTTCCACTTTTTGTGCTTAAACTTTCTCCATTATTGTGTCGCCGTAATCTATCATCAACATCTTTGGATACACCTGCATAAAATTTTCCCCGTTGGGTACTGTACAAAAAATAAACATAGCAAATCATTATTCGTAATTTATAAAAGTAAAAAACAAAAAACCCCGCCAGAGGCAGGGTTCATGTAAAAGTGTCGGGATGGCAAGATTCGAACTTGCGACCTCCTGGTCCCAAACCAGGCGCGATAACCGGGCTACGCTACATCCCGAACGAAAAAATATTTTTTAGTTTTATGTGAGAGCAAGATTTGAACCTGCTAGCTTCCCGCCTTACAGCGGGATGAAATATACCGGGTTAGGCTACATTGCAAACTAAAAATATTTGTTGGGGTTTATTGGGAACACCCTAACAATCAAAAACTTTTATAAGAACTTTTTTTGCGGAGAGGGTGGGATTCGAACCCACGGTACAGTTTAACCCGTACGACGATTTAGCAAACCGTTCCTTTCGGCCTCTCAGGCACCTCTCCTAATTATTAAAGGACGGCAAAAATACAATTACATAAGGTATTACCCAAAACTAAATGCAACTTTTAAAATAAAAAATT
>NZ_JANPCM010000499.1:0-4116 GCF_031430955.1 Ferruginibacter sp. | reverse complement strand
TTATTAGAAGCCTGCCTGGAAGTGATGAATACCGGCGCCGTTATTGGTATGCAGGATATGGGTGCAGCAGGAATTATTTGCAGCACCAGCGAAATGAGTGCGAAAGGCGAAGCTGGAATGCGGATTGATTTAGATAAAGTGCCTACCCGTCAAAAAGATATGAAAGCATGGGAATTGTTATTAAGCGAAAGCCAGGAAAGAATGTTGCTGGTGGCTGAAAAAGGAAAAGAACAATTGATAATTGATGTTTTTGAAAAATGGGATTTACCCTGCAGCGAAATTGGTGAAGTAACCAATGATGGCATGCTTAATTTCTACATGCATGGAAATTTGGAAGCAACATTACCTGCATACGAATTAGTGTTAGGCGGTGGCGCACCACAAAACGACAGACCTTATACCGAACCAAAATATTTTGAAAAGATAAAAGCATTTAATGCAGATACTATTGCTGTTCCAAAAAATTTAAAAGCTGTTGCAGAAAAATTAATTCAAATACCCAACATTGCCAGCAAGCGATGGATATATACTCAATATGATAGTATGGTTGGTGCCGGTAATGCAAGTACCAATGCACCAAGCGATGCTGCAATTGTTTTAGCAAAGCCTACTAATAAAGCATTGGCACTTACAACAGATTGTAACAGCCGTTATGTTTTTGCCAATCCCTATAAAGGTGCTATGATTGCTGTTGCTGAAGCTGCAAGAAATATTGTATGCAGCGGCGGGCAGCCATTAGGTGTTACCAACTGCCTTAATTTTGGAAACCCTTACGACCCGGAAGTGTATTATCAATTTGTAAATGCCATAAAAGGAATGGGTGAAGCCTGTGTAAAATTTGATACACCTGTTACGGGTGGCAACGTAAGTTTTTATAACCAGGGACCTGATGGTGCTGTTTATCCAACTCCAACAATTGGTATGGTAGGATTATTAGATTCTCCTGCCGATAAAATGACGATGGATTTTAAACTGGAAGATGATGAAATATATTTGGTGGGCACACAGCGCAATGATATTAATTCATCGGAATATTTACATAAAATTTGCGGCATTGAATTTTCGCCTGCACCCTATTTTGATTTGAATGAAGAATTTGAAGTGCAGCATGAAATTAAAAAAATGATCCATAAAAAATTAATTAACTCCGCACATGATGTAAGCGAAGGCGGATTATTTATTACACTGATAGAAAGTTGTTTTAACAGAAATCTTGGTTTTAATGTTGTAACAACTGATACTGCAATTAGAAAAGATGCCTGCTGGTTTGGCGAAGCACAGAGCCGTGTGGTGGTAACTGTTAGCAAAGAAAACAGGAACGATTTTATAATGCTTTTAGAGAAAATGGAAATGACGGTGACTTATTTAGGAAGTGTAACCAGTGGTGCCATTACTATTGATGGAGAAGATTGGGATACTGTTAATATTTGGGAAGATAAATATGATAATGCTATTGGAAAATTACTGACCGGACATGAGAGTGAACACGCTTTAACATCTCTATAAATGATAAACACAAATCCCACTATAATCATCACCGGCGCTTACGGTTTTATCGGCAGCTGCATGGTTAGTTATTTAAACCAGCATGGTTTTTACAATTTAATTTTAGTAGATGAGTTTGAGGATGAGGAAAAAGAATTAAACCTGCTGCATAAAAAATATATTGTAAGAGTTGAAAGAGAAAATTTATTTGACTGGTTATTAAAAGAGAAACCTGTTGTAGATTTTGTTTTTCATTTAGGTGCCAGAACAGATACTACCGAATTTGATTACAGCATTCATCAAAAATTAAATGTAGAATACTCTCAGCATATCTGGAATTATTGTACCATTAATAATATACCGTTAGTGTATGCCTCTTCTGCTGCTACTTATGGCGAAGGGGAATTCGGATATGATGACAGTCACGATATTGTTGAACAACTGCATCCTTTAAATCCTTACGGCATCAGTAAAAATGAATTTGACAAATGGGTATTGCATCAAAAAGCACATCCGCCATTTTGGGCAGGCTTAAAATTCTTTAATGTTTATGGCCCTAACGAATATCATAAAGCAAGAATGGCAAGTGTTATCTTTCATTCTTTTAATCAAATAAAACAAAATGGCAGTGTGAAATTATTTAGATCGCATAAAGATGGCTTTGAAGATGGCGAGCAGCTCCGTGATTTTGTTTATGTAAAAGATGTGGTATCAGTTTGTTTCTGGCTGATGGAAAAAACTCTTGGAGGGTTTAGAACCCTCCAAGAGTTAGTGGAGCATAAACCATCCTCTGCGTTATATAATTTAGGTACTGGTGAGGCCCGTAGTTTTAATGATTTAGTAAAAGCAACTTTTAACGGATTAAATTTATCTCCGGTAATTGAATACATCGATATGCCCGAAGACATCCGGGATAAGTACCAGTATTTTACAGAAGCAAAAATGGAAAAATTAAAAGAAGCAGGTTATCAGGAAGAATTTTATTCTTTAGAAAAAGGCGTGGATGATTATGTAAGAAACTATTTAAATCAAAATTTATTTTATTAAAATGAAAATAGCAATTATTGGTGGAGGAAATTTGGGTTCTGCAATTGCAGAAGGTTTATTAAAAAGTAAATTTTGCAAAGCGGCAGAAATTACTATTACTAAAAGAAATATTGAAACATTAAAATCATTAAGCGACAGAGGTGTTAATGTAACCACCAATAATAACGAAGCCATTAAAAAAAGTGATCTGATATTATTAGCTGTTAAACCTTTTCAGGTAACAGAAGTAATTGCCGGTTTAAAAAAGGATTTAACTGCAAAGCATGTTGTTGTATCGGTAATCACAGGCGTTTCTTTAAATGATTTAAATGAAATGGTAAAAAGAAAAAATCCTGTTTTTCGTGCCATGCCTAACACAGCCATTGCCATACAGGAAAGCATGACCTGCATCAGCCACTCCAATGCAACACCGGAGCAATTACAATTTGTAAAAAAACTTTTTGAAACATTAGGCAAGGTTACACTTATTGAAGATAAACTGATGGATGCTGCAACAGTTTTAGGCGCATGTGGCACTGCTTATGCTATGCGTTACATACGTGCCAATATACAGGGTGGAATTGAAATTGGGTTCGACAGTGTTACCGCTAATTTAATTGCTGCACAAACTGTAAAAGGTGCAGCAGAATTATTATTACAAAAAGGTACTCACCCCGAGCAGGAAATAGATAAAGTTACCACACCCAAAGGTTGTACTATTGCAGGACTTAATGAAATGGAACACCAGGGCTTTAGTTCTTCTTTGATAAAAGGGATTGCTACGAGCTATAATAAAATTGTAAAGGGATAAAACAAAAACACCACTATATGCAAACCGACCTGTTAGAACAAAACTATTACCCGTTGAAATTTAAATTCCGGATTTCTACCCTGCACAACGATTTTACAGCAACAGATTCCATTGGCAACACACGTGCCTATGTAAAACAAAAGTTGTTTAAATTTAAAGAACACGTAAAAGTTTTTACCGACGACACACAAACTGATTTAAAGTATGAAATAAAAGCCAACAAATGGCTCGACTTTAATTCCAGCTATTCCTTTACCGACACACAGGGAAATAATATAGGTCGGGTGGTACGCAAAGGATGGCGCTCTATCTGGAAAGCGTCTTATTTAATTTATGATGAAAACGATCAGCAGGATTTAATTATACAGGAAAAAAATGCGTGGGTAAAAGTAGGCGACAGCCTTTTAAGTGAAATACCATTAGTGGGTCTTTTCAGTGGTTATTTTCTTAATCCTACTTATACATTAACCCGGCCTGATGGCACTTTGGTTTGTACATTTAAAAAAGATGCGTCTTTTTTAGGCCGCAATTTTACTTTACATCAGGATGCAAATTTTGAAAAAGGCGAGGAAGAAAGAATTTTATTAGGCATGATGATGATGGTGCTGCTGGAAAGAAGAAGAGGATAATATTTAGATTTTCTAATCAAAAAAGGTTTACAATTTTTTAAAATTGTAAACCTTTTTTTAGTTGTATAATAATTTTACAAATAATTAATAAATATTCCCCGTTTCCATATCTATTTGATAAGGAATCCACACTTCTCTATCAGCATATGAATTACCGCCTGAAAT
>NZ_JANPCM010000498.1:0-2066 GCF_031430955.1 Ferruginibacter sp. | reverse complement strand
CGAAGAGCAAAAAGCTGATGATGACAGGGCGCAATTTGTAAAAGTTGTATTGGCCGAAACAGAAGATGTATGGCATAAAATTTTTGCTGATAACGGCAAACAATACATGGAGCCAACCCTTGTTTTATTCCGTGATGGTGTAGCTTCTGCCTGCGGCAATGCCAGCTCCGCCTCCGGGCCATTTTATTGCCCGTCAGATAATAAATTATACATTGATCTTTCTTTTTACCAGGAACTGCAAACCCGTTTTAATGCTCCCGGCGATTTTGCTATGGCTTATGTTGTGGCACATGAAGTTGGCCACCACATTCAAAATCTTAATGGTACTGCCGAAAAGATGGCAAGAATACGCCAGCAATCCGGCGAGGCAGAAGCCAACCGCTATTCGGTAATGATGGAATTGCAAGCCGATTTTTATGCAGGTGTGTGGGCCCATTACGAAGAAAAGATGAAGAATATCCTGGACAAAGGCGATATTGAAGAGGCACTTAATGCTGCTAATGCTATTGGTGACGACCGCCTGCAAAAACAAGCTACAGGTGAAATTGTACCTGATGCTTTTACACATGGTACTTCGGCACAGCGGATGTATTGGTTTAAAAAAGGTTACCAAACCGGCGACATCAGCCAGGGCGATACTTTTAATGCCGCCGACCTGTAAAAATTATTGCTTTCACAGTAGCTTTTCGCTGCAAAATATCGCCGGTTAACTTTATAATTGAGTATTTTATTCCACATAAATAATAAAGTGATTTTATTTTAATCAACAAAAGTTTACAGCACCTGGCTTTTTTTTGAAAGCTTGTATTTCTTAAAAAAATTGCTATCTTACTACCCCGTTAGTTAAAACATAAATCATGACAACAATTGCGCTCTACAATCTTAAAGGCGGCGTGGGTAAAACCGCCAGCTGTGTAAACTTTGCTTACTTAGCTGCTGCCGATGGTTTTAAAACCCTGCTGTGGGATATTGACCCACAGGGTTCCTCTTCTTTTTATTATAAAGCAAAACCCAAAACGCACCCAGGCATTAAAAAATTAATTACCAAAGATGCCGATTTGGAAAGCGCCATAATGAGTACCGATTTTGAACTTTTAGATGTAATACCTGCCGACAGCAATACCAGGAGTTTTGATATTATGCTGGAAGAAATGAAAGGCAACAAAAACCGTTTGAAAGGCGTGTTAAAACAATTAGAAAAAGAATACGATTTTGTTTTTATTGATTGCCCCCCGGGGTTTAGCGCCCTGAGCGAAAATATTTTTAATGCAGCAGATATTGTGCTGATGCCTGTTATTCCCACCACTTTATCTATCCGTACTTATAATATGGTAAAAGATTATTTTAAAGAAAAAGAATTAGACATCAGCAAGATGATGTGCTTTTTTACCATGGCCGATTTGCGTAAAAACATGCATAACGAAATAATGGAAGAGTTGTACAAAGACAAACGCTTTTTTCAAAACTATATCCCTTATTTATCCGATGTGGAAAAAATGGGTATACACAAAGCTCCCATAATGGAATTTGCCAACAGCAGTTATGCGGCTAAATGTTACCGTGAGCTGTGGACAGAAATTAAAGAAGGTGTGCTGGAATAATAAAAAAATTACGGGATAAAATAGGCTTTTATTGCCCGGTGCTGCAATACAGTGCCGCTGGATGGGTCTTCAATTATTGCTTCTATTAAACCTACGCCTTTTGCATAATAATAATCAGAGGTATTGGTAAGAAAAAAACCAAAGCCGGGTATATCAATACCTGTTTCTACATAAACATGCATTACATCTGCAAAAACTTTTCCGTTTACGGTGCGGCTTACACCTTTTTCTTGTAAAGTACTGGTGTATAAAACCTGCTGGCCGGCAGGGTTTACAATAGTATCCGTCCATGCCCCGTTTACAGCAAGGTTGGCTTTAAGCATGGTTATATCAATTTTAGTTACAGAAGAGCCGCCTGCACCAACGGCGTTGTAAGCAATTACTCTTGATATACCATTATTACAATTTGCATAACTGTTAGATTGCTGTGCCACCGATAAAAACTTTTTAAAAGCCAGGCTGCTG
>NZ_JANPCM010000497.1:0-3632 GCF_031430955.1 Ferruginibacter sp. | reverse complement strand
GACGTCCCGTGTGACCTTGTTGAGAGGGGTTTACGGCAATATCGACGGACACGGTATTAGAACCGAGTTTACTGAACAATTGGTTTTTATGTGCGAAGAAGTAAAAGTAATGATGCGGCATATTGGTGGCTATCCGCCACGGTATAATGCTGAAACAAAAAAAGAATTACTCATTCATCAACCTCAACTTTTCATCAGCGGCCACAGCCACATTTTAAAAATTATGTTCGATGATAAATTGCAGTGCCTGCACATGAACCCCGGTGCAGCAGGCAAACAGGGCTGGCATAAAGTAAGAACACTTATACGTTTTAAAATTGATGGAAAAGAAATGAAAGATTGCGAAGTGATAGAATTAGGAAGTAAATAAAAAATTACTTACCTCCGTTCGCTTTCAAATCTGCTTTGCAATTAGCATCCAATGGCGGAATACTTCCTGTAATTAAAAAGCCCAGCACATCTGTAGTTTCCGAAGCATAATACATAAGGCAGTTGGTGTTATTGCAATGGCTGCCATGCGCTGCATCTTTATGATTGGTTTGCATAACCGTGCCCACATCAACCAAACCAAGAATGTGACCCAGCTCGTGTTCTAAAACTGTAGATTCTAATTTGGTGCGGCTGGCCTGGCCGATTGCTCCTGAATTATCATGGATCGTTTTTCCTAAAACACACATTGATGTATTACGGTACGCCAAACCTAAAACATTAGCATCGGTATAACTGCCATCAGTAAATAAAAAATAAACCCCCAACTGGCTGCCCGAAGTATAAACTGTTCGATTATTTTTTTCTACAGTGGCAATATCGTTTAATGATAATACAGTTTTACCCGAAGCAGAAATTTGACTTTGCACAATTGTAATACCACTAGGCTTATTTATAAGTGAATTTAAAAAAGAAGTAATGTTGTTTAATGCAGCAGCGTCTGGTGCAAACCCCGGCATATACTGAATTTCTATTTTTACAGAAGTAAAACTTGCAGCACTTAATAATTCATTTGCCGAAGCTCCAACGGCTTTATTATTGTCACTGCTAATGGAAGGGAGCCCGTTTATGGTATCACTCTTTTTACAGGAAAAATTATTAACAGAAATAATTGCCAGCAAAAAAATTGTAATCGCATGTTTCATAAGTATGATTTTAAAACTTTACTTACGAAAAACGTGCCGAAACGGTTCTTTATTGCTCCACCCAATCCGCTATAAAAATATTGGTATCTCTTGTACCACCATTGTTGCGGTTGCTGCAAAAAATAAGCTTCTTTCCGTTGGGGCTAAACATAGGGAAGGCATCAAAAGATTTTTCTGCAGATATTTTTTCCAGTCCGCTCCCATCTTCATTAATAATAAATAAATTAAAAGGAAAACCTCTTTTACTTTGGTGGTTGCTGGCAAAAATTATTCTTTTATTATCGGGCATGTATGCCGGTGCCCAGTTGGCATTACCAAAATTAGTAACCTGCTTTACATTACTACCGTCGGCATTGGCAATATATACTTCCATATTGGTAGGGGCTACCAAATTTTCGGCAAGCAATTCTTTATACTCTTTTATTTCAGCTTCAGTTTTAGGCCTGCTGGCACGCCAGATTATTTTTTTACCATCGGGGCTAAACCATGCGCCACCATCATACCCTAAGAGGTCGGTTACTCTTTTTTCTTTACCAGTTTTTAAATTCATTATGTACAGATCTATATCGCCATCTTTTGTGCTGGTGTACAGCATTTTTTTTCCATCAGGAGAAATAGTGGCTTCTGCATCGTATCCTTTGCTTTTGGTTAATTGCTTTACAATTTTTCCATTAAGGTCGGCCTGAAAAATATCGTAACTGTCGTACAATGGCCAAATGTATTTGTTGCCGTATTTTTTTCTGTCCGGCACAGGCGGACAACTGTCGGCACCTAAATGTGTGCTGGCATACACCACATGTTTACCATCTTTTAAAAATGCACCGCAGGTTGTTCTGCCTTTACCACTGCTTATTTTTTTGGGATTAAATTTTTCGCCATTAACAGGTACTTTACCAATAAAAATTTCATCACACATAATACCTTCTTTAGGATTGGTACGTTGAAAAATAATCCATTTACCATCAAAACTAAAATAGGCTTCGGCATTATCGCCACCAAAAGTTAATTGCTGTACATTGGCAAAATGTTTTTCGCCGGGAAAAAGAATGGTATCGGAAAAGTTTGAAATTTTTGCCTGGTAGCTTATGGTTGTAGGGATGTTGAAAGAACTGATTACAATAGTTAAAACCAACGCAATTGTTACAGGAAGAGCAATTTTTTTCATCAAATTTATTTTATACAGCAAAGTTAACAGGCTGTTGGTTTTAATTGTCAGAAAAATGTCATGAGGTTTGTAACTATCACTTAAATTTGCGGCAATATATTTTATGAAGCAAATAATAAATCTTTTTTTAGCCATCATCATTTTTTCTTCGTGCAATAACGCAGTAAAAGAACAACCCGTTACGCAGTTGCAAATACCCATGCAGGAAAAAGAAATGAAAGATGCAATTGATAAATATCCGGATTCGCTTTTACTGAGAGAAACGCTGATACAGTATTACCAGGATAACGGCACTGCAGATATGGCGCTTGCCGAAATTAATAAAGCAATACAAATTGACAGTACCGATGCAAAGCTTTGGGATAAAAAAGCTGAGCTGTGCATTATACAGGAAGATACTGTCAACGCTATACGATCTTACCAAAAAGCAATTGATATTTTTCCCGATCCGCAATTTATTATGTCGCTGGGATGGTTGTACGCAAAAACAAAAAACAATATGGCACTGGCAATGGCCGATGCTTTAATAATGGGTAAAAATGCAAAGGCTGATAAAGAAGCCAATTTAATAAAAGGTTTGTATTACAGTTCCATTGGTGATAAACAAAAAGCCATAACTTTTTTTGATAATTGCCTGGCACTGGATTACACATTCATGTTTGCTTACCGTGAAAAAGGAATTACGCTGTATGACATGGGAAAATATGAAGAAGCGCTGAAAGTTTTAGACAAAGCCGTTACACTTCAAAATAAATTTGACGAAGGTTATTACTGGATGGGGAGGTGTTTTGAAAAATTAAATAAGCCCAATGATGCTGGAGAAAGTTACAGAACTGCATTGCTGTATAATCCTGATTTTGTGGAAGCAAAAGACGCATTGGCTAAATTAAAATAGTTGAAATTTGATGGTTGAAAGTTTAAAGAGTATGATAATTTGTGTATTCTTTTTATATAGTTAGCTTTGCAAATAGAACATTCAACATTCAACATTCAACATTCAACATTCAACATTCAACATTCAACATTCAACATTCAACATTCAACAATGCCCATCATCGCCCCTTCTCTCCTTGCCTCTAACTTTTTAAATTTACAAGCCGAGTGCAATATGCTAAACCAAAGCCAGGCCGACTGGTTTCATTTAGATGTAATGGATGGCCGCTTTGTACCTAACATCAGTTTTGGGCTGCCAATTATTGAGCATATCCGCAAAGCAACCAACAAAGTTTGCGATGTACATTTAATGATACAAGAGCCTGAAAAATATGCCGAAGAACGTTTATAATTTAATATGGCATCCTCATTTTTTCCGGTTGCTTCATTGCATTTTGCTT
>NZ_JANPCM010000496.1:0-13721 GCF_031430955.1 Ferruginibacter sp. | reverse complement strand
GCCAACTGGCAAACTAATAATGCTGCCGCTGCCGGAAACATTGGTTTTGGTGTATGGGGAGATTGTGCTGCTAATGGAAACATTAGTAACTACCAACCTGTGGCCGATGCCAACGGTGAATTTGGCGATAAATTTGGAAACAGCGTATCAATTGGCGGCAACTACACTATTGTGGGAACTCCAGGTGAAGCTGTAGGGGCAAATACTGGTCAGGGTTCTGTCAGTATCTATCAAAACAATGGAGGCACTTGGGTATTTATGCAGAAAATTACCGATGCTACTGGTGCGCCAAATGATGGTTTTGGCAATAGCGTACAAATTTCCGGCAATTATGTTATAGTTGGCGCCTCTAATGATGACGTAGGTGTTAATGCTAATCAGGGCTCGGCCAGTATTTATCAATATAATGGAAGCAGCTGGGTGCTGATGCAGAAAATTACTGATGCCGGAGGAGCAGCCGGCGATAATTTTGGTGTAAGCGTTTCCATTTCGGGTAATTATGCTATAGGCGGAGCTTTTAATGACGATATGGGAGCAAACACCAACCAGGGTTCAGCCAGCTTTTATCAATACGATGGTGTTAATTGGATATTAACGCAAAAATCAGCAGAGCCCACTGGTGCTGCTAATGATAATTTCGGCAATAGCGTATCAATTTCTGGCAACTATGCAATAATAGGGGTTCCAGGTGATAATGTAACAGCGGCAAACACTAATCAAGGTTCAGCCATTATTTACCAATACAATGGCATCACCGGATGGAATCTTATTCAGAAAATAACGGACGTTACAGGTTCAAGCGGCGATAATTTTGGTGCAAGTGTGTCTATTTCCGGCAACTATGTTGTAGGAGGGGCCTTTAGGGATGATGTTGGTACAAATAACGACCAGGGCTCATGCAGTATTTTTCAATTTAATGGCAGCAATTGGGTGCTGATGCAGAAAATAAATGATGTCTATGGCGTTGCTAATGATGCATTCGGATACTCAGTTTCAATTTCCGGAAGTTATGTTATTATAGGAACGCCTTTTACATACGTTCCTCCGAAAAATAATCATGGCTCTGCAACTATTTATCAGCGTATAGGTATGGGCTGGCAAAAGCTACAATTTATAACGGACCCAGGAGGTGTTGAAAATGATTTAGCTGGTAACGCTGTGTGTATAGATGGAATTACAAAACAGTTTATCATTGGTGCCTATGGCTTTGTAAATTATTTCGGTAAAGTTATTTTCGGAAAAATAAATTAACTGCTATGAAAAAAATATTCATACTTGTTGTGCCTTGCGTCCTGTGCATTGCTCCTTTCACATTCTCCCAAAACGTTGGCATTGGCACCACTACCCCTGCATTTAAGTTAGATGTAAAAAACGGCAGCATCAATACCGATTCGGTTTACCGTATCGGCGGCAGTAAAGTACTATCAACAAACCTGCAAAATACATTTATTGGTATTGGCGCAGCCAACTCAATCACAACAGGAAACTATAATACAGCCACGGGGTTTGAATCACTTTACAGCAATACAACCGGCGAACGGAATACAGCTTTTGGGCTTTGGTCTTTACGCGGTAATACATCCGGTAGCTATAATACAGCCATCGGAAAATCTGCACTTCATGTAAATTCAACCGGTAGTTTTAATACAGCTAACGGGTATGAAGCGCTTTATGACAACACCACAGGGGGAATTAATACAGCAGTCGGTTATTTGGCCTTGTCAAAAAATACAATCGGTGAACGAAATACAGCCTTTGGCAGCAGCGCCCTTTATTCCAATACAACTGCATCTTATAATACGGCTGTCGGCACCCTTTCTCTTGCTAACAATACAGCATCAGAGAATACTGCGGTTGGCTATTATGCGTTGGCATTTAATACCACAGGGCAACCTAATACTGCTATTGGTACATATTCTCTTAATAGCAATACTACTGGAAGTAGTAATACAGCTAATGGGTATAAGGCACTTTATGCAAATATTAACGGCAACAATAATACAGCAATTGGATATAGGGCCTTAACTAACACAACAAGTGGTTTTGAAAATACTGCTATTGGTTCCGCCGCTGGGGAAACTTACAACAATAGCAGTGGCAATGTATTTGTTGGCTATAATGCCGATGTAACTGCGCCTGGTTTGATTACTGTGATAGCCGTGGGGTATAGGACAATTGTAACTGCAAGTAGTACAGCCCGTTTTGGAAATCCTTCTACAACATCCTATGGCGGCTATGCTGGCTGGACCAATCTTAGCGATGGCCGCTATAAAAAAAATGTAAAAGAAAATGTGCCGGGTCTTGAGTTTATAAATAAACTAAGACCTGTTACTTACACCCTGGATGCCACCGGGCTGGATGCCTTCAATCATAAAAACGATAAAAAAAGAGATTCATTGAGTACAGCAGCAACTGCTTTTTTTCAAACGGCATTGCTGGAAAAAGAAAAAATTACTTACACCGGTTTTATTGCACAGGAAGTAGAAACCACTGCCAAAGCATTGGGTTTTGATTTTAGTGGAGTAGATGCTGCTAAAAACGAAAATGATACTTACGGCTTGCGGTATGCAGAGTTTGTAGTGCCATTGGTAAAAGCGGTGCAGGAACTTTCAAAAGAAAATGATGATTTGAAAAAGCAAAGTGCAGAACAAAAAAAACAAAATGAAGAACTGCTGAAGCGTATTGAAAAACTTGAATTGTTTATAGCTATTAAAAAATAGAGATATGAAAAAAATATTTTTTTTACTTGTGCTTTGTGCCTTCTTCTTTATGTCTTTCACCTTTTCTCAAAACGTAGGCATCGGCACTACTACACCCCATGCATCTGCACAACTTGATATTTCCAGCACAACAAAAGGCGTACTCATACCCCAAATATCATTAGATAGTTTGAAAGATGTATCAAGTGTACCCAACCCGGCAAATGGCTTGATTATTTACAATACAACACAACCTGGTGCTAAGAATGATATGGTTCGTGGTTATTATTATTACAGTACAGTTTCTGGAACATGGATAAGGTTAGCTGATAATTTTAATGATAATACCTGGCAAAATGGAGGTTTACTCGGCGTTCAGTTACGCAATAAAACCAATGGGGTTGAAATGATGGATAATTTTGGGGGTTCTGCTATTAATTACAATCCTAAAGTAAAAATTTTAAGGGCAGTAGATTCTGCGACGCTGAATTCAAAAAATAATATTCCTGTACTGGTACTTTCCGGCGTTAATAAAAAAACAATTGCAGGTTGGGGAAACAGGCAAAAAACAAGTTTAATATTTGAAAATAGTTACCTGCTTGCTGATGGTACTACATCAGGCACAAGTTCAGTTGGTATCTCTGCTTATACAGAGAATACCACAGCTATTGCTAACAGTTTGACAAATGGGCTTGGATTTTATACATTTTCCCCACCACATAATACTGCGGCACTTGATACACCTTCACTGAGCATGTACAGGCATAATGTAGGTATTGGTACCTATGTAACAGATATTAATAATATTACTGAGGGTAGGTTGCAGGTAACCGGGTTTAGCAATGGAGACCAGTTATCCTTGCGTCATCCGTCAGGTGTAATCTTCAAATGGGGGTTCTATGTAAGTAATATAGATTCCTCACTTAATTTTTATTCTAATGGTTCGTTGCGGTCTAATATAGACAGGGTTACTGGTGTTTATACGGCGCTATCTGACAGAAGTATGAAAAAAAATATCCGGCCCATGATTTCTGTACTGGAAGCTGTGATGAAGGTGCCGCCTTATAGTTTTAATTATTTAGATAGTAAAGATACCGACAGACGTATGTTAGGATTTATGGCACAGGATATTCAACCTTTTTTTCCGGAACTTATATATAAACGGTATGACCGGGATGTTACAAAACCAGTTCTTACTATGGATTATAGTGGTTTGGGTGTTATTGCTATAAAAGCAATACAGGAACAGCAAGTGATTATACAAATGCAACAGCAGCAGATGAATGAAATAAAGAAAGAAATTGATTTACTGAAAAAACAAAATAAAATACTGATGCAATTAATGAATAAGAGAAATTGAATGTGAAAAAAAACCTCTCTCTTTCACCTTATTTCCGAGATTTGGGTTTATAAAATAATAAATTTTAAAAATCAAAACTTATAATATTCCTTCATCCTCGTCATCAGCATATCTTTTTTTCTACGGGATACTTCCACTTCCTGGTTGTTGGAAAGTACGATTGTACCTCCTTCGCCACGTAAATATTCTTTTACATGCTCCAGGTTTACCATATACGATTTATGGGTACGGATAAAATTGGAGTCTTCCAGCAGTTCTTCATACTCGTGAATGGGTTTACTGGCACAAATAGTTGGCCGGTTGGTAAAATGAAAGTTGGTGTAATTGCTGCTGGCTTCACAATAAATAATATCCTGTATTTGAACTACCTGAAAACCCTTTATAGAAGGGATACATAATTTCATTTTTTGCGAACCGCCTTTGTGCTGCATGTTGTGCAAAAAAGTTTCAATATTCAATCCTGTATTTTTTTCATCAATTTTTTTTTCGGCCCTTTTAACCGCAGCCCTCAGTAATTCATCATCCACGGGTTTTAATAAATAATCTACAGCGCTGAATTTAAAAGCCTGTGTCATATAATTATTATGTGCCGTTACAAATATTATTTCAAAATTTACAGCAGGCAGGTTATGCAGCAGGTCAAATCCGTTTGCTTCTGGCATAGCGATATCTAAAAAAACCAAATGGGGTTGCAGGTTGGTTATGGCATCTGTTGCTGCAGCCGCACTGCTGCAACTTGCAATAACTTCAACGGTTTCGCAATTTATCTCCAGTAATTTCTGCAGGGAGCTAAGCCCTCTTGGTTCATCATCCACCAAAATTGTTTTTATTGTAGTCATGGTTCGTTTATTTCAATTGGTAAATGGAGTGTAACTAAAGTGCCGTTTTCTTTTTGGCCTGCAATATCTTTTTTATCCTTTATGGTAACACTGCTTTGCAGTTTGTATTTTTCATTTAAAAGAAAAATACGGTTTTTAATATTTTCAATACCAACAGAATTATGCAAATTACCGTTTCCCGAAGTTTGCCAAACAGATGTTTTTTTATTTTCTAAAGATTGATTGATGCCAATACCATTATCATCAACGGTACATACCAATTGATTATTTTGCTTTGTAAAATTAACATTGATATGAATGTTTTTATGCTGGCTGCTTACACCATGCCAAATGGCATTTTCAATAAAAGGTTGAATGAGCATGGGCGGTAAAATAATTTCATCTGCATCTAAATCTTTAGCAGCAGCTAAAGTGCAGGTAAAATTGGCGTTGCGTATTTGCTCCATTTCTACATATCGGCTTAGGTAATCCATAGTATTGCGAAGAGAAATAAAGGGTTGGCCTGATTGATCTAAAGTAAGTCTTATCAGGTGAGCAAACTTGCTGAGAAAATGAGATGCCTCTTTATTCTCATTGCTTAAAATCATTTCCCGGATACTGTTGAGGCTGTTAAAAATAAAATGAGGATTCATTTGTGCCCTCAGTGCCATCATCTCTGTTTCAGTTATTTTTTGTTTTAATGTAGCTTCCCGGCGTATAACCCCAATTCTTCTTCTTACAAAAGAAGTAATAAAACCGGTTAGCAGAGACAGGGCAACTATCCTGAACCACCATGTTTTCCACCAGGGAGGATGAATAGTGATATCCACTGTTGTAATTCCTTTACTCCACTTGCCATCGCTATTTGCCGAGCGGAGTTCAAAAAAATATTCGCCAGGCGGCAAGCTGGTATAACTTACAAAATTTCTGTTGCCACAGTTTGTCCAGTTATCACTAAGCCCTTTTAACCGGTAAGCAAACTGGTTATTATTTTGGTTGGAAAAATTAGTTACTGCAAAATTGAGGGTAATAAAATTCTGATTATGTTTAAAAGAAATATTGCTGATACGGAAAGGTGAAGTTTTCGATTGCAGGGGAACATCGTTAACCTGTATTGCAGTAATGAGTGGCACAGGGCTAAAATCATTTTCTTTTAATGCAGCAGGGTTAAACTTTGTAATGCCACCTACGCCACCAAACAAAAGTGTGCCATCGCTTTGCTTAAAAACACAGGCCGTATTATATTCTAAAAAAGAGAGGCCATTACCCATATTGTAATTTTGTACGGAATAATTATTTTGTGGATTTATTTTGTAGATACCTGTATTGGTGCTAACCCAAAAAAAGCCCTGGTTATCTTTTTGAACTGCATAGCATACATTGGAAAGGCCGGCAGTGTTTAAGATAAGTTGTTTTACCACTATATTCTTTTTAAAATCATACAGCAAAATTCCGTTATCGGTAGCCAGCCAAAACAGTGGCCCATCAGCTAACAGGTGCCTTACATAAATGGCGTATTTTTTAACCGGTTCAATAATTTCAAAAGTAGATTTAAGGTAATTATATTTACCTAACCCGGCACCCACAGTACATACCCATACTATATTGTTTTCATCTTCGTACATGTACCTGCCAAGGTAGGCAGTTGGCCAGGTAATGCCGGCAGGAAGAGTAACCCAGCGTTTGTCTTTTAATGAAAAAAATACAGGACCGTTTTCTCCGGTTATCAAAAGGCTGTCGGCTTTTTTAAGTTTTATTATACCATAGAGTTTTTTTGTTGTCAGCAGATCTTTGTTTTCTTTATAGCTGATTTGTTTTCTTTTTCTGTCCAGTTGCATTAATCCTCCCCAGCTTGCTATCCACAAATTGTTTTTATCATCTTCCGTAATATCATAAATGGTATTACTTACTATCCCAATTTTTGATGATGCTGAGTAAGTATGAAATTTGTTGGCTGCAAAATCCCATTCAGCTATTCCCTTGTTTTGTGTGCCAATATAATATGCACCATCCCTGCATTTGTAAATATCAAAAATCATATTATCGGGGAGTGAGGAAGATTTTGATGGTTCGTTACTGATACTGTTAAACTGGTATTTCAACGGGTCGTATTTTGCAACTCCACTACCGCTAAGGCCACACCAAATAATTCCCTGCCTGTCTTTAAACAATGACAATACAAAATTTTTCCCCGCCGAACGTCCGTCATACCGGTCATGAGTAGCTGTTTGAACAGTGGCGGTTTTCTGATCGTATTGTACTATGCCGTTACCTCTTGTGCCTATCCATAACTTATCGGTTGCATCTGTTATAAAACACCCTACACCATCAGTTTGTATTTTAAAAGGAGCGATGTTACCGGTTTGCTCAACAGGTCCGTTAATTACAAAGCATCCCTGTGTAAGTGTGCCTATCCATAAGCCGCCCTGATACGAAAATAAATCCCTTATTTCAGGAAAAAAGTATTGAGGATGCAGTAACTGTGTTTTATAACTGGCCCCTTCAGGAAGTAAAGAATAGAGATTATTTAGAAGCCCCGCAATTATTTTTCCATTATGCTCCACTAAACTGCTTACCCTGGTTTTATTGGTGTTATCATCAAAAAAAGAAGTTACTGATTGTAACGCAGTGTTAAGGAGTATAAGCCCATGATTATATGTTATAAACCAATATTCATTTTTTTGTAAGGAGATTATTTTTTTTACCGGTACTTTTTGAAGACTGGCGGCAAAAGGAAAATAATCTGCAATGCTCACCAGCGAATCGATAGCAGGATCATAAAGGCAGGTGCCCTGCAAAGTGCCTACCCATAATAATTTTTTTTGACTGTCAAAAAAAAGGGAGGAAATATAATTGGAAGGAAGTTTTTTGCCGATATTGTTTTGAGGTAAAAATATTTTGAACTGCTTGCCATCATACCTGTTCAATCCATCCTGTGTACCAAACCACATAAATCCATCATCATCCTGTGCAATAGAATAACAGCTGTTTTGAGATAGGCCCTGTTCAGATGAGTAGTTTTCAAATAAAAGTGGCTGGCTGTTTACTGACATTGAAAAAGCCAATGAAATAAATACTAAAGCCCGAAAATTTTTATTGAAAATGTAATTGAACATAATAAATACTTCAACGCAATTAGTAAAGTTAATACTGTAAAATACTACTGTTAAACTACGCATAAATTCACCAACAATGTTGTGATAACTGATGCAGTATTACAGGTGATGATAAAAGTAGTAAGAGTTTAATTAAAAAAACTGCCGTAAACACAATCAAAACCGCCATTATTGAAAAGCCGTTACCCTGCTTCCTGTCATTTAATAATTTTAGGCAGTTCTTTTATGATTTTCTATAAAACAAATTTTATTAAAGGGATGATATTCTTTTCCAGTTTCAATAAAAGTGCAGCTTGCTCCGCAGGCTAAATAATTTCTTCCCGGCAAATAAAAAACTTAACACCATGCTTAAAACATTATTTTCTATAGCTTTTGCATTTACTGTTTGCATTTGTTGTGCACAGGTAAGAATTGGTTATAATTCAGGTGCTGTTAACCAGGCAGCTGTATTAGAGTTAAGTAACAATGCTGCTGCTGCTCCCACAACATGGCAAAGTTTTGTACCTCCAAAAGTAGATTTTACTAATGCTGCTTTTACATCAAATTATATTTGGGGTATTGCCGGTTTGCCAACGGCCGGAGCTATTGTTTATAATACTGGCGATGGTTACACTAATGGCTTTTCTGGAACAGGCATGTATTGCTGGCAGCGAAATTGTTGGGCACCACTAAGTATACTGGTTACCGACAGGATAAAATTATCATTAAGCACAAGCCTGGCAGCTTACGATGCAGCTGTTGCCAATACCTGGGTAAGTGTTACGGCTGCAGAATATGCTAACTTATTAACGGTAGTAAATGGATCCGCCAAATACGCTACACCAGAAATTTACATGAACACATCTGCGAGCAATGGTTGGACTACAAACTATACTGTTGGTGGTAGTAATAATGCTGCAAAGTTGCCGGCTTCCAGCTATATTATTGCCTGGTCTGTACGAACCGGAATAGCGGCTTCAAATTCTTTGGGTAGTAAACTTAAGGTTAGTGCTTCGCAAAATACCGGATATATTGATTATGGAGGTGCATTGCCCACTATGGGAAGTATAGCTGCTAACACAAGGGTTTATTTTGTGTTGAAAACACCTGCTGCCATTACACCGGCTGCTCCTTCATATACTGCAGTATATAATGCTGTTACTCATTTTTTAGGCAACAATGCTACACCTGGTTCAGGTCCGGAATATTACATTTTAGGTGATGGAGGCAACCCGGCCACAGCTATCAACTCCGATTCTTATTCTCAGGTAATCAGTACACAAATAAGGCAGTGGTAAAAATTTTATTTTATGTAAGTGAGGGGCTTTTATCAGTTATAAACTTCATTATTTAATGTATCTTAAAACTGTGTATGATGAAAAAAATATTCTTTCTTGCTTATTCTTTATTTGTTTTTTCATGTCTGTGCTTTTCTCAAAACACAGGCATTGGCACTACCACACCTTTAGCAAAATTGCATATAAAAGGATCCGCCGATACATCCCAGTTAGTAATAGATGCAAACAGTGTGCAAAGCAATACCCGGCCACTTATTAAGCTTCGCAACAGCAGTGGTACAGAACTGCTGCGTATTCATTCGGATGATCCGGCAAATGTTTTTATAGGGCAATTTGCCGGAAGGGTAAATAATGCGAACGTTAACGGAGGTATTTTTAATACATTCCTCGGGGCGGAAGCAGGGTATTCCAATTCCAGCGGTTACTGGAATACAGCAACCGGCAGTAGAGCGCTTTATTCTAATAGCAGTGGGTTTAATAATACTGCCCACGGTTTTAATGCACTGTACTCCAATATTGGTGGTTTTTACAATACAGCCTTAGGGTCAAATGCGCTTTATTCAAATACAACCGGAATTGAAAACACTGCAGTTGGGTCATCTGCACTTTATTATAATACTACAGGAAGAGGCAACACTGCCGCAGGGTTATATGCACTTATTGCCAATACTACAGGAAATAATAATACAGGTACCGGGTATAATGCACTTTATAACAACTCCGGCGGTCTTAATAATACAGCAAATGGAACTGTTGCACTTTTTAGCAACAATACTGGTGGTTATAATACAGCTACCGGTGTGGAGGCACTTTCCAAAAACACTTCGGGAACGGGAAATACAGCTAATGGTTATCAAGCACTTTATAATAATACTAGCGGAACACAAAATACAGCAGTAGGAAGTTACGCTCTCTCCAATCTCCTTACTTCCTCGTACAATACTGCATTAGGCAGTGGTGCAGGTAATGGTTCAATTTACAGCATGGGTTGGAATAACACTTTGATTGGTGCCAACACCCAGGCAAATGCAGCCGGAATATTTAATTCAATTGCCCTGGGAGAGTCGGTTATTACTACTGCAAGCAACCAGGCCAGAATTGGAAATAGTTCTACATCTTCAATTGGCGGCTATACAAATTGGACAAATATTTCTGATGGCAGGGTAAAGAAAAATATAGTTGAAAATGTGCCTGGCCTTGCTTTCATTAATAAACTTAAGCCCGTAACCTATAACCTGGATTTAAATGCAATAGACAGGATAATGCAAACCGCACAAAAAAAAGATAAGGACGGCATTGCTTTAGCAGCTATGCAATTTGAAACAGATGCCCGAAGGCAAAAAGAGCAAATTGTGTACAGCGGTTTTATAGCGCAGGATGTGGAGCAAGCGGCCAAAGAGCTGGGTTATAACTTTAGCGGCGTGGATGCTGCAAAGAATGATAAGGATTTATACGGCCTGCGTTATGCAGAGTTTGTGGTGCCACTGGTAAAAGCGGTGCAGGAACTTTCCAAACAACAGGATGAACTGCTGAAGCGTATGGAAAAATTGGAATCTCTTCTTGGGTTAAAAAAATAATCAGTATGAAAAAGATATGCACTATTATTTATTATACTTTTTTCATTGCTCTCCTGAGTTTTTCCGGCAAAGCCTTTGCTCAAAACATAGGTATTGGCATCAGCATTCCTTTAGCAAAATTCCACATAATTGGTTCGGCCGACACTTCGCAATTAGTAATAGATGCAAATAGTGTACAAACTAATAGCCGGCCTCTTATTAAACTTCGCAACAGCAGTGGTACAGAACTGCTGCGAATTCATTCGGATGATCCGACAAATGTTTTTATAGGGCAATTTGCCGGCAGGATAAATAATGCGAACGTGAACGGAGGTATTTTTAATACATTCATTGGAGGAGGTTCGGGTTATAACAATTCCAGCGGTTACTGGAATGCCGCAACCGGCAGGAATGCGCTTTATTCCAATAGCACTGGGTTTAATAATACTGCTCAGGGCGTTGATGCACTTAATTCAAATACCAGTGGATTTTACAATACAGCCATGGGCACTTATGCGCTTCGCTCCAATATTAACGGACTTGAGAACACCGCAGTTGGTGTATCAGCCCTCTATACTAATACCAACGGAAGAAGCAATACTGCTGTGGGAATGAATGCACTTTATTTAAATACTGCAGGAAATAATAATACAGCTACCGGATATTATGCACTATATAAAAATTCAACTGGCATTAATAATACAGCTACAGGATACCAAACACTTTGGGGCAATACAACTGGCAGTTACAATACTGCAACTGGAATGGAAGCACTTTTTAACAACCCTTCCGGGATGGGTAATACTGCAAATGGATTTCAGGCATTTTATTTTTTTAACGGCAACACTGGAGATCAAAATACAGCAGTTGGAAGTTACACCCTATCAAATGTACTTACGTCCTCGTATAATACAGGCTTAGGCAATGGCGCAGGTTCTGGTTCAGCTTTTTATATGGGGTGGAATAACACCTTAATTGGTGCCAACACTCAAGCAAATGCGCCAGGAATATTTAATTCCATTGCCCTTGGTGAGTCGGCTTTATCATCAGCTAATAACCAGGCCCGGATAGGAAATTCATCAACTACTTCTATCGGCGGTTATGTGGGTTGGTCAAATATTTCCGACGGCAGGGTAAAGAAAAATATTCAGTATAATGTACCGGGGCTTTCATTTATTATCAAACTAACTCCAGTTACTTATAATTTGGATTTAGATGCTGCAGATAACATTACTCAGTCTGTGGCGAAAAAATACAGCAACAGAAATATTATTCTGGTAATGCAATTTGAAGCAGAGGCCCGTAAACAAAAAGAACAAATAGTTTATACCGGCTTTATAGCCCAGGATGTGGAAAAAGCAGCAAAAGAAATTAATTATAATTTCAGTGGTTTGGATGCTGCAAAGAGTGATAAAGACCTTTATGGTTTGCGGTATGAAGCGTTTGTAGTGTCATTAGTACAAGTAGCGCAGGAGCTTTCAAAACAAAATGATGACCTGCTGAAACGTATTGAAAAACTGGAATCTCTTCTTAGTTCAAAAAAATAATCAGTAGTTTCCTCTGCTACAGGTAATGTTACAGGAACCAATCATGGATTGAATGATTACTGGATAGTGAAATTTGATGCAGGCGGAAATATTACCTGGAATAAATTGGTAGGCGGCAATAATGATGACATAGCTTATAGTATTGAAAAATGTGCTGGTGGCGGCTATATCATTGCAGGCTATTCCGGCTCTTTATCTATCGGGGATGTTACTGGAACCAATTATGGGCTTACAGATTATTGGGTTATAAGATTATATGCGGCAGGCAATATTATTTATCAATAAAATAACTCTATAAAAAAATGATCTTATTTATTTAACAAATTAATCGTACAAAAATATTTTCGTAAATGGATAAAGCAATTATTACTTCTTCGCTTTAAAACTCCAGGTAATTAAAAACTCTGCCACCACTTCGCCCTGTGCATTGGTGCCGGTACTTTTGGCGATTACAGTTTTTCCTTCGGCATTTAAAATGGCGGCTTCAATAGTTTGTTTTATAATTAAACCATCATTACAAACAAAGCTGGTTTTACCAACAGCTTTTTTTATAAAGCTGCCGCTGATGTTTACTACCAGCATACTTACTGCGGGGTTTCTTTTGTGAACATGTGCAAGACCTAAAACACCAGTACTCATTTCGGCAGCCATACTAAGACAGGCAAAGTAGGTGCTTTTAAATGGGTTTTGACTGAACCATTTATACGGCACTGTTACTACACATTTATTTTCGTCGGCAAATTGTACACGTACACCACTAAAAAAAGCACTGGGTAATTTGCTGAATAAAAACAAGCCGAATTTAAAGTGGTTGTTTATCAGTTGAAGGAATTTATTTGAGTAGGTCATTTTATTTCGGATTTTAGATTTCGAATTTCTGATTTGTATATGCCGTTACAGTATTTATAAAGTTGAAATATTTTAACAGTTGTAAGTATTAATTTTGGATATTGAAAAATAGAAAATGTATTTACAAATCCGAAATCCAAGATCAGAAATCATAAATGTTTTTAGTCCCCGTACATTTTTGGATTCAATGCCCTGGGGCTCCACATTTCTAAAAAAGCCTGCACTCTATTGTTGTCATAGCTTTTTTTACCATTCTCTAAATACTCGCTGTTTTGTGTATGTATGCGGTTGCCATTACCATCTAAAATAATAAAAACTGGAAAACCAAAACGCTGCGGATAGCGGTATTTAGCATAGGTTTTTTTATTTTCGTTATCCTTGCTGTAATTTAAATGATATACCACAAAGGATGCATTAATTACCGAATCAATCTTTGCCTCGGCTTTACTAAACCGGGCAAATTCAATACACCAGCTGCACCAGTTACCGCCACCTTGTA
>NZ_JANPCM010000495.1:0-2272 GCF_031430955.1 Ferruginibacter sp. | reverse complement strand
CGAAGAAAATGAATTCAGCTGATCCACCATGGTGTTGATGGTATTTTTTAATTCCAAAATTTCTCCCCTAACGTCAACGGTTATCTTTCTTGATAAATCTCCTTTTGCCACGGCTGTGGTTACCTCGGCAATATTTCTTACTTGCCCTGTAAGATTACTCGCCATTTGGTTTACCGAATCTGTAAGATCTTTCCATACACCACCTACCCCTTTTACTTTCGCTTGTCCACCCAATTTTCCTTCCGATCCTACTTCACGTGCCACACGGGTTACCTCTGCAGAAAATGAATTCAGCTGATCCACCATGGTGTTGATGGTATCTTTCAATTCTAAAATTTCTCCTTTTACATCCACTGTAATTTGTCTTGACAGATCACCTTTTGCCACCGCTGTTGTTACCTCCGCAATATTTCTTACCTGGCCTGTAAGGTTGGATGCCATCTGGTTTACAGAATCGGTTAAATCTTTCCATGTTCCTGCCACACCTTTTACCTGCGCCTGTCCACCCAACTTACCTTCGGTACCCACCTCAAGTGCCACACGTGTTACCTCACTTGAGAAAGAGTTCAACTGATCCACCATGGTGTTGATGGTATTTTTTAATTCAAGGATTTCACCTTTTACATCCACTGTAATTTTTTTGGATAGATCGCCTTTAGCTACGGCAGTAGTTACCTCTGCAATATTTCTTACCTGTGCAGTAAGGTTACTACCCATTTGATTTACTGAATCGGTCAAATCTTTCCATACACCTGCAACACCTTTCACTTTTGCCTGCCCCCCTAATTTTCCTTCACTTCCCACTTCACGTGCCACACGGGTAACTTCCATTGAAAATAAATTCAACTGCTTTACCATATCGTTTACTTCTTTTGCAATTCTCGAAAACTCTCCTTTTAAAGTATGGCCCCCTATTTCCAATGGCATTTCCTGCGAAAGGTTTCCTTTGGCAACCGAACTAATTACGTGTGCAATTTCAATGGTTGGATGAACCAGATCGGAGATCAATGTATTTAGTGAATCTACTCCAGTACCCCAGGATCCTTTAGCATTGGGTACTTCAATACGTTGTGTAAGTTTTCCCTGTTTACCAATTATATTACCCGCTTTTGTAAATTCAAACATCATTCTTTCGTTTAAAGAGATAATGTCGTTGAGGGTATCGCAAATTTTTCCGTTTAATCCTATTTCATCTATAGGCATACGAACGGCAAAGTTGCCGTTCTTTACTTCCATTAATACTTTTAGTAATTGCTGGCTGTTAAAATTAGAAGTGCCATTTTCTGCATTTTTTAATGAGAAGGCATTATTTGTCCCATTAAGTTTTCCTTTAGCAGTTTTTTTTAAAACTGGAGCAGTATATTTCACTGACTTCGTTTTAGCACCATTTGATCCACGTGGGGTGGTAGTAGAAATTTTGGATTCAGGGCTTCTCATGCTTTTTTACTTATAGGTTTTATAGAAAAGTTTTTACTCGCAGATAAATAATTTCCACGCTTTGTAGAATTATTTCCACGGTTACAGTGAATCTAATGTTTGCAACAGTTGGCTTACTAATTGCAAATATTTAAAACAATAAATAAATACAATAATTATTCCTTTATGAAGACAGCTCAAAAAAAAAGTATTTTTATTGTTGATGACGATCCCGATGACAGGCAGATGATACTGGACGCTTTTTTAGAAAATAACTCTGCAATAGATTATATATTTATTGAAAACGGGGAGCAACTAATGGAAACCCTCCTAAATGCAGAACAGGAAAACTATCCTGCTTTAATTCTGCTTGATCTAAATATGCCGGGAATGCTGGGGCTGCATGCATTAAAAGAGATCAGGGCGAATAAAAATTTTTCTCATATTCCCACTATTATTTTAACTACATCTTCTTTTGCACAGGATGAGAGTTCCTCTTATAAATTAGGTGCCAGTTGCTTTATAAAAAAGCCTCAATCTTATAAAGAATTATTGGAAATTGCCGCAGCAGTAATAAGGTTGTGGTTTAAATAATTAAAATATTGTTACCCTTATTTGTAACTGTTTAACACAAAAGGTATCCGTATCTCATTCATGAAATAATCAATTATTAATACTGTTTCAAACCGGTTAGTTTTTATTCTTAAATCATATATATTTGCACTCCGCTGTTAAAATCAAAATTTAATAAATAAGGGGGGTTAGCTCAGTTGGCTAGAGCGCTTGCATGGCATGCAAGAGGTCGTCGGTTCGACCCCGATACTCTCCACAAAGGCTCACTAATGGTGAGTCTTTT